>CALBLB010000374.1 GCA_937896115.1 uncultured Succinatimonas sp. | reverse complement strand
AGACAGATCTCAGACGGGTTAAGACTTTTGGAAGAGCTCGGAGCTGTCAGCGATGTACGCGGCAAGGACAGTTCTTTAGTAAAGCTCACTAAGATTGGAACTTTGCTTGCAAAACTCCCAGTCGATCCCAGGCTTGGACGCATGCTTTTAGAAAGCGTGCGCTACGGGGCTTTGTCCGAGGTTTTGGTGATCGTTTCGGCGCTTGCAGTTATCGATCCGCGCGAACATCCTCTGGATAAAAAGGAGCAGGCAAAACAATTACACAAGCGTTTTGAAGATGAGAAATCCGATTTTTTAAGTTATCTGAAACTTTATCGTTACATTACCAAACTTGAAGTTGAAAACAGCCGCTCATCTTTTCAGCGTACGTTAAAGCGTGAATTGCTCTCTTACCTTAGGATACGCGAGTGGTTTGACGTATTGCGTCAGTTGCGCTCTTCATGCCATGCTTTGAAATTCACGTTTAACGATTTAAACGAAACGCCGGCATCTTATGAAGCGGTACACCGCTCGTTACTGCCTGGGTTACTCTCTCAAATCGGAACTATAGATTCAAACGAGAAGGGGCTTTATCTTGGTGCGCGCGGGATGAAATTTGTCATCCATCCTTCGTCCTGTTTGTCAGGCAAACGCCCCAAATGGATCTGTGCTGCCGAACTGTCCGAAACTTCAAGGTTGTTTGCAAGAACCGTAGCCGAGGTTGATCCTGCCTGGATTGAATGGGCGGCGGCACATTTGGTGAAGAAAAATTATCAAGAGCCTCACTGGTCAAAAAAACAGGGGGCGGTCGAAGCCTTGCTTACGATCACCCTTTACGGTTTAAGACTTGTCGAAGGCAGGCGGGCTTTATATACGTCCATTGATCCTAAACTGTGCCGCGAGCTTTTGATAAGAAACGGTCTTGTAGAAGGAGAATTCCCCGGACATTATGAGTTCCTCGAACATAACCGTGCACTTATAGATGAGGTCGAGCATCTTGAAGATCAGCAAAGACGACGCGATCTTCTGGTGGATGAAAGTGTTCTTGAAGAATTTTATGATGCCCGTCTTCCTCAGGACATAACCACTTTACGTGCTTTTGATCACTACTGGAGAAAACAAAAGCAAAAAGATCCGCATTATCTGGATTTTTCAAAAGATTTAGTAATACGCGGAGGAACCGCTCTTGATCACAATCTGCTTTATCCTGAATTTTGGCATCAGGGCTCGTTTAAACTGCCATTAAGTTATGTCTTCGATCCTTCGGCGAAAAATGACGGAGTAAGCGTGCATATTCCGCTTACTGTCTTAAATCAGATAAGCAGCAGTGATTTTGCCTGGCAGGTACCGGGAATAAGACAGGAACTTTTAAGTACCCTGATAAAATCTCTGCCTAAAAGATTGCGCCGTAACCTGATCCCGGCACCTGATTATGCCAAAGCTTTGATGGAAAGCCTCGGTACTACACCTCAAGGTGATCTTTTCGCACTTTGTGCCAAAGAGCTTACACGCATGGGCGGTGAAATCGTAAATCCCGACGATTTTGACAGAACGCTTATTCCTCGTCACCTGTTCATGACCTTTGTTATAGAAGACAGCAAGGGAAAAGTCGTCGCTTCCGGGAAAAATTTTGAAGCATTGGCAGACAGTTTGCAACTTAAAGCACGCGATGCGTTAAAAGAAGCGGTAAAAAGTCGGGGGCCTGCCAAACAGGATACCGCCTGGACCTTCGGTACCATCAAAAAGCAAAAGATCACGAAACAGGGAAATCTTGAAATTACCGCATATCCTGCTTTATCCGATCAGGGAAAAAGCGTGGCACTTGAGTATTATGATTCAAAAGAGCGGCAGGCAAAAGCCATGTGGCTTGGTCAAAGACGTCTTTTGTGTCTTACGCTAAAGCAGCCCGTAGCCTATCTTGAGGCGCATCTGCCCAATAAAGCCAAATTATCCATGTATTACACTCCCATAGGCTCGGTGAAGGAACTTATCTCAGACATCATGGTAGCAGCCGTTGACGCGCTGATGCACGAACACGGAGCTCCGGTATGGGATGAACAGTCGTTTTCCGTACTTTCTGACAAAGTTCGCGGGGAGTTGAACGATAAATCGCTTGAAATAGCCAAGATAGTTGAAGGGATCTTAAGTAAGGCCCATGAATTAAAGCGTAAGTTAAAAGGACAGATAGTACTTGCAGCCGCCATCAGTTATCAGGATTTAAGCCGTCAGCTGGATTCACTTGTATACAAAGGTTTTGTCAGTGCTACGGCACCTGAGCATTTAAAGGAAATGTCACGCTATCTTCAGGCGGCGCTTTGTCGTTTTGAAAAACTCTCGCGCGATTTAAGCCGTGATCTCATGCTGACCCGTACTTTGGATGAGGTGCGTGAATATTATAAAAATGCCCTAAGTCGTTATCCTAAGGATGTGATCCCCTCGGATCTTATGAATGTGCGCTGGATGATAGAAGAACTCCGAGTTTCTTATTTTGCTCAACAGCTAGGAGTAAAGGGACAGGTATCTGATAAGCGGGTTATCCACGAAATCGACAGGATCTTAAAAGAAGAGCCGCCGCGGCGTTAATTTGGTTGCTTTGGTGTGAGATTTAAATGGTTGAAAAAGTGAATAACGGTTTGACAGATGCAAACTCATCATTTACCAGATCTTTAAAATCCAATTATCTGCTGTTTTTTTGCGCGGGCATGGTGGTGTCACCGTGGGCTGCCATAGCACCGGTAATAAAACCTCTGCATGCAATGTCAGACGTGCTCTTTGCTCTGATGTCACTGTGTTTTGGATTGGGCGCGATGATTGCCATGATGTTTTCTGGACAGCTGGTAGTACGTTTCGGTGTAAAAAGGCTGATGCTTATATGCTATCCCCTGTGCGTTATGTCGATCATAGGATTTTCATGCAAGTTCATCGCCTGGTGGATGACCTATCCTTTGGCTTTTTTGTGGGGAGCAACTCTGGGGGTCTACGAGGTGGCTATCAATGTACATGCGACATATTTTGAAGCACGTACTGGCAGAAGATTGCTAAGCCTGTTTACCGCAGTCTATACCGCAGGATGTATTGCCGCAACCTTGGTTTATCCCGTGATGATGAAAGCAGGGGCCGATATAGAAAACATAGCATTGGGATCAGGAATTGTCGCCGTAGTGCTGTTTGCCAAAAGTTACGGCGTACTGGTAGATACTCACGGACAAAAAGAACAGAGATCGGACAAAGGTGAGAACCGCGGATTAAGTTCCTGGTTGCTGTTTTGTGCCGGGATGGTGGCTTTTTTCGCGCTTTTGGCAGAGGGTGCCGTTTACGACTGGAGCGGGGTTTATCTTACGACAGATTGTGCGCTGCCTTTGGCGTACGCTTCATTGGGTTTCATGTTTTACGAAGGATCTGCAGGAGTGGTGAGATTTTTCGGAGAAAAACTTACGATGAAATTTGGCGCCAAGCGTTTGGTGTGCGGCGGAGCGGTCTTGGCCTTTATTGCTCTTTTTTGCTCTGCTTGTTTTAAATACGCACCCTTGGTGATCTTAAGTTTTGCCGCATTGGGAGTTGCTGCAGGCAATATCATGCCGGTGATCATCTCTGAAACCGGGCGACGGGCGGAACACAACAGTGCCAAGGCTATTTCAACCGTAAGTGCCATGGCTTATGCAGGAGTGCTCACAGGACCTGCTTTTTTAGGCGTGATCGCCACGGTATCTTCGTTCGGAGCCATATTTGCAACCGTAGCACTGCTGATGATCCTGATGGGATGGATGGGAAGGATTTTTTTGCAAAGCGGGAAAAACTCTTTAAACCAACTGAGATGAAGGCATGATGAATTTTGTTTAAAAAAATCATATGCTGTATATCGTTGTCATTTAAGAAAATTAGGTACAGTTTTTTTTTTAGCAGTGTTTTTTGCTAAAATTTCTACCATACAGGTAACGTTCAAACTGTATTTTGAAGATTTAAGGATCCCATCATGATCGCATTTGATTACACCGTAAAAGATAGAGACGGCATTCATGCACGTCCTGCCGGAACCATTATCAAAACGGCCAACTTGTTTTCATCCGACATTAAAATTGAACATAAAGGTCGTACTGAATCTCTAAAGGGAGGTATTTTTTCCCTTTTAGGGATGGGAATACGCTGCGGCGATACCCTGAGGATCAAAGTAGATGGTGTGGATGAAAAAGCAGCCGCCGACGAAATAAAAAGAACTTTTGAAGAAGTTTTGTAGTTTGGGTGAGTAACTAAGTCAGGCCCGTCCTGACTTTTTTGACTGACCAAAATGCGAAGCTTCGTGCAGGTGATGGCGCTGATTTGGTGATGAGTTTTTTGGGATCAGCAAGGCAATCCTGAAAAGTCATTATTGGCAAAAATCTCTTTTACATATATTTTGATCGGTACAGTGAGCGCGTATCTTAGTGCATCCCAAAAAGAAGGATAGAATTGCCATGGCTGTTGAAAAAAGAGATTACATCATTCCCTCTGTCCATTTGGCGGAAGTCTATTTCTCACGCTATAAGGAACCAGGTTACCTTGCTTCCAAGGTCGAACATATAGTACAGGACGGTTTTTATCGTTCCATTGAACTGCCTCCCATAGAAAATAAAGAAGACAGAAAAAGGATTGAAAAGGCTTTTTTAGTCGACGGCTGTAAGGTAGGCAATGTGATCGTGTGGAGCGGACTTTATGCCGATGAACACGGTCTTGATATCAATGCTACCGACGAAAAGGTACGTTCTCAGTCTGTGGCTCAATTGAAAACTCTGATAGAGCAGGCGGCGGAATGCGGTGCCGGCAATTTCGGAGTGATCTCAGGGCGTGATACCGGGATTTTGGAAAAATCAGATGCTTTCAGAGCTCTTATCAAGAGTTTGACCGAGCTTACCGAGTTCGCCAAACAATACCGTCAAAACCTTATTTTTGAGCCGGTGGAGAAGTTTTCAGGACGCAGAGCTCTTTTGGGAAATACCGAAGAGACTTTGCAACTTTTACAGATCTTAAAGCCAAAACTGCCGTCTTTGTATTGCTGTTACGATACTTCTCACGCAGCTTTAAACCGTGAGCTTTTGAATGAAGCTTTGGTAAACATGCAAAGTTACATAGGCAATATCCATTTGTCCAATGCCGTACTCGATCTGCATGATCCTCTTTACGGTGATCATCATTTGCGTCCTGGGTTACCGGGTTTCCTTACTGCAAGAAAAGCAGAAAAGCTTTTGATGCGTGCTTACGAATTGGGACTTAATTTAAAGAACGGTCTTATCGTGTGCACCGAGCTTAGGCAGGAGGTTTCGTGCCCTCAAGATCAGGAGGAGCAGGCTTTCATTACCGCCACGGATTTTTTAAAGCAGATCATGCTTGAATTTAATCTGGATGTTTGACTTTGGACTAGAGTCTTAGGTTAAGAAAAGCCCGCATCAAGCGGGCTTTTTTCTCGGTTTATTGCATGGTGGTGGGAGCGAGTACTTGCAACGAGCAGATCTCAGAAGCCTGCTCAAGATTTATATGCAATGCCTCATATTGTTTTAAAGAGCATACACGGCGCTGATATTCCTGCATTCTCATACGGGCCGTTTGCATGAGGCGGGGCAGTTCTGCGTTTATGCCGTTCATAGTATCCACAAGCTGTTGTTGCAGATCCATGATCTCGTTTAAATAGCGCGCTGAGACCTGATCTTTTGAAACTACGGGCTCTTTACCTCCTACTGCGTCCATCACCGTCATGGAGCGATCCGCACCTGAATAGGTGAAGGCTACGCCGCTCATGCGTGAAGGAGCGTCTTTGGGAATTTCAAACATCGAATAGAATAAATCGCTGGTGTAATCACCGTCACTGTAGGAGCGTGAAAATTCTTCAGAATAATTAGGATAGAGCCTGATCATCGCCAAAGAATCGTCATCAAAGATGAAATCATAACTTTCGGCAGTTTTATAGTCGGTACGGGCTACCGAAAAACCGCTGTCGGGATTTTTTAAATCGCAGACGAAAAAGGTCTGCTTATCCCCGTCGTCGCGCCCTGACCACAATTTTCCTGCGCCTTCTGAGATCCCGTAATAGGCGGTCATGCCTCCGTGACCGTCGCCTTCGTACAGTCTCATGCTGTCACGGCTGCCGTCTTTTGCATAGATCATGAGCAACCCGAGTTTATCGGCATAACCGTTTTTACATTCACCGTGCCAGGTAACTGCAGGCGGCGTGCTCGCTTGTCCCTGAGTCCAGAGTTTTACCAGACATTTTTCTTTAATATTGGCAGGTTGTACGTAATTTATATCCAAAGGAAATTTGCCTGCGGCAAGATCTCTTGCGTATTCAGCTTCAAGGCGTTGATGATCCTGACTGCAGTATTCATAAGAGGAAAGATCGGCTCTGATACTGTTTGATGCCTGTTGACAACCTGCAACGCATAAAGTTGCGACGGTAAGTAAAATCGCTTTTTGCATAAACGTATCCCTAAGCTTAGGCCTGAGGTTGATTCATCATTCCAAATACCAAGATCACGATGATAAAACAAAGGATAACCGCCAGCTTCTTTTTAAAATCGGCTTTGCGTTGTTCTTTGGTTTTACCTTTGATGTATTTATTGTAGTAATTGAGTTTGATGTCTTCAGAGGGCAAATGCGGATGTTTGGATGCATCTATATTGCACTCAAGGAACATATTCTCATCGTTTTTTAAGGACTCGGTATTCCAGGACGACAGATCCTGATCAAAGGCTCTGGCTTTGTAAAAAGCGTAGGACATATCTTTTACCTTGGAGGTGTCCCATGAGGATATGTCCTGATTAAAGCTTTCACACTTATAGAACATTCCCTTCATCGACTCCACTTTGGAGGTGTCAAAAGTGGAAATGTCCTGATTGAATTTGCTGCAGGAGGCAAACATCACATCCATATTGGTGACGTTTGAGGTATCCCACATGGAGATGTCGTGATTGAATTTTACGCAACCTGCGAAAGTACCCAACATTTTCTTGACATGGGAGGTGTCCCATTTTTCAAGTCCGGAAAAATCGGTGCGTTTGTTGGCCTGAACCTGATTGTTGTTGTATATGGCAAAAGCGTAGGTGAGATCGTCAAGCTTTGAAATGTCGATATCACCAAGATAAACGTTAAAGCTGTTTATAAGTACGCGCAAAGCCAAAGCATCTTTTGGTATTATCTTGAAAGTGACGTCAGGGCAGTTTAATGCAAAGGCATTGCAGGCAAGCTCTCTTAATTTGTGGTAATCCAAAAGGCGTTCTGAGAGTACCTCCAGGATCTGTTTTTCTTCCTGGGAGAAGATCTTGACAAAACGCTCTGCAAGTTCGAAACCAAAATCAGCGGTGTTTATACATAAAGACTGCGCTTGCTTTTTGATTTTTACCGTAACCATGCTGATGACGGTAGATTCTTTGGTTTTGGGAAAAACGTCTTGGTATGCTGACAAAAGTTCAGGTGAGGCTAAACCTGCGTCAAAATCTGCGCTTACTTTAAAGGTTGCCGTAACCGTGTTGTCGTCAGTTTTCTCAAAGGTATAGGTGCCGCTTGTCTGCGGATCAGTATTTTGAGGAAAGAATACTTTTTGCACCAGTACAAAAAGTTCGGTTTTAAGATCTTTTTTCTTTTTTAAAAAAGCCATGATATTTCCCGTGATCCTTAAAACATATACGCTTATCCGCTTAGATGAAGCTTAGAGTTTAACATCGGTAGAATGATGTGCAGAATACCGCAAAATCTTTGCAATCCCTAGTCTTAAAGCTCAAAATACAACGAATTTAAAATAGCAGGAATGAATTTATGTCCAAATCAGGATCTCAAGTGATTTTTTTTAAAGACACTTCGGCATTACGACGCGGGATCATGCCTCTTGTAGTTTTCGTCGTCTTATCCCTTTGTATATTCACCCTGTCCCGTATCGGTCTTACCTTATGGAGCAACAGCAAAGAGATTTCAGGACATTTTTTTGAGATCTTCGTACAAGGAATACGCAGCGATTTTTCGATAATCTGCACCATGTACGCTCCTGCTTTTTTAATTTTACTGCTTGCAAGTATTCTGCATCTTTGTAAAAAGCCTCTGCTTATCGCTTTGTCACTATATCTTGCCTTGGTTTTTACCGTGCAAGTAGTGATGGAACTGGCCACTCCGCCTTTTATCATCGAATACGGCGTAAGACCCAATCATCTTTTTGTAGATTACCTTGTTTATCCAAAAGAAGTCATTGCAACCTTGATAGGCGGACACCTGTTTGCGTTGATTTTTTCATTAGTTGCCGCGGTCGTTTGTTTGGTCTTAGCTTTTTTATTGTCGCAAAAACTTTTTAGACTGTATAAACCTTTAACCTCGGCCAAGGCCTTATTGTGCCTGTTTATCGTTGCTTTGATCTGTGCTGCGGGAATTCGTTCAACTTTTGGTCATCGCCCTTTAAATCCTGCCATGCTGAGTTTTTCAAACGATCCTTTAGCCAACGATTTGCCGGTCAATTCTTCGTTTAAGGTCTTTTATGCCTTGCGTCATTACGGGGAGAACGATCTTAACGAAGGACAACTGTATGCTTATGACGATGATCAGCACATACTGCAGGTAGCCCGCATGGTTTCTGCAAGAAACGAACCTGAAAAAATCGATCCAAAATGTCCTTTGAATCAGATCATAAATCCCAGTGTACATCCCCTTGAAAAACGCAATGTGGTGGTCATTTTGGAGGAATCGTTCGGCGCTGATTTTGTAAAGTCCTTAGGCGGTTTGCCGCTTACTCCCAAGCTTGAAGAGCTTGCACGCGAAGGCTGGTTCTTAAGGGGCATGCATGCAGCAGGGCATCGCAGCGTGCGCGGCATCGAAGCCGTGACTGCAAGTTATCCTCCTAGTCCTTTGGCCTCGCAGGTAAAGCTCGATCACGAAACTCCCATGGCAACGCTCATGCAGATTTATAAGAATTTGGGCTACAGGACTTCCTTTATCTACGGCGGAGAGAGCCATTTTGACAATATGCGCACCTATTTTTTATATAACGGTGCTGAGGAAGTAATAGAGCAAAAGGATTATGAAAATCCCTCGTTCGTGGCCTCTTGGGGCGTAAGCGATGAGGATCTCTTTGATAAAGCTGATGAGCGTTTTTCCAAGTGGTATGAGGAAGGGCAACCTTTTTGCTCGGTGGTATTTTCAAGCTCTTTTCACGATCCCTTTGATATTCCTCAGGGTAAGGTCGATATAGGCAATATTAAAACTAACGAACCTTTGCGTTTTGCTGCGGTTAAATATGCCGATTACGCCTTGGGGAAGTTTTTTGAAAAAGCCAAAAAACGCGATTATTTTAACAATACCGTTTTTGTGGTGATAGCAGATCATGAAAGCAGGGTTCAGTCAAACGGGGAATTTCCGGCAGATAAATTCCTCATCCCTGCATTAATCATAGGGCCTGATATCAAGCCTCGTAATGACGATCGCATTGTAAGTCAAATTGATGTTTTGCCTACTTTACTTTCGCTTACCGGAGTTTCCGGTGAATTTCCTCTGGTAGGGCAGGATCTTACCCGCGATGACGTTGTTGAACGAGCGGCCATGGATTATAACGAGCTCTTCGGATTCAGGATGGGTAATAAATTTGAAGTGTTGATGCCGGAGCGCAAAGCCGCATTTTATAAGGTTACCGGAGATCGTTTTACCTTAAAACAAGGGAAAGCTTTAAAAGCAAGCCCAAATGATCCTGCCTTTGCCGAGCTAGGCAAAGCGCTTGAGAATCTTGGACTGGCTATTTATAAGAACCGTTGGAATGACGCCTCCTGCATTAAGGGGCTGTCACAGTAAAATCCTTAGGGCTTGATCCTGGTAAAATCCGAACATATATGAAGTTGATTGCTTCTTGGGAACTTTACTGCTGAGAAGTCAAAAAATAGTTAAGAAACGGGCAAAATAACAGATCACCGGGAAATGGCGAAGCGGATATTTATAGGCGAAGAAAATTTCGCTGAATTGATTGCAAGCAGATCGGTATATATCGATAAGACTTGGCAGATCAGAAATTTTTTCAACGAAGATCAAAACGGACCTGCGGCGGCTAAGGTGATGCTGTTTACGCGGCCCAGGCGTTTTGGCAAAACGCTTACCATGAGCATGCTCAAAAGTTTTTTTGAGATAAATTACGCAGATCCTGCAGATAATTCAAAAGCGCGCAACTTGTTTGCAGAGCTTGCCATCGCCAAAGATCAAGCTTTTTGCAAAAAACATTTGGGCAGATATCCGGTGATCGCCATGTCCTTAAAAGGGATAGAGGGAAACGGCTTTCAGGATGCCTTGGAAATGTTTTTGTCCAAGATCTTCAATCTGTACAGAAAATTTGATTTTTTGCTTGCCAGTTCAAAACTTAGCCGTGAAGAGAAAGAAGCTTTCAGCTATATTTACAATTTTACCAATATTCAAAATCGCAATTGGGACGATCCCACTTTGTTCACGAAAGCCGTCAGCGTCATCAAAAACAGTTTGGTAAATCTGACCTCTTATTTGTACAGTGAATTCAGCTTGCGTTCGGTGGTTTTGGTGGATGAATACGACGTACCCTTACAAAAAGCCTGTGTAGGCGGTTATTACGAGAAGATGCTGGATGCGGTAATGGGAATGTTTGAAAATGTCTTCAAGACCAATGACTATCTTGAAAAAGGCGTGGTAAGCGGCTGTTTGCGCATAAGCCACGAAAGTATTTTTACCGGGATCAATAATTTTTCCGTATATACGGTTCTTGATCCCAGATTCAGCAGCTTTATAGGTTTTACTAAAAGCGAAGTAAAAGCTTTATTGTCAGAACAAGGCTTGTCGTCAAGAGAGGCTGAAGTTATTTCATGGTATGACGGGTATAACTTCGGCGGAGAGGAAATGCTTTGTCCTTGGAGTGTCCTGAATTTTTGCGATTTGGCCAAAAGCAACGGAGAGCAAATAAGGCCGCAGAATTTCTGGGCTAATTCTTCAGGAAACGACATCATCGAGATCTGCATAAAAGGATATGATGAAAACAACTCGCTGATTTTGCAGAGCTTGCTTGACGGCAAAACAGTGGAAATATCGCCGCAAGAATTTGCAAGTTATCCTGATCTGACATCTGCAGGTGATTTTGAAACCATGCTGAGCCTGCTCCTCAATACAGGATATTTAACCGCAGTTAAACAGCTTGATGACGGCAAAATC
>CALBLB010000373.1 GCA_937896115.1 uncultured Succinatimonas sp. | reverse complement strand
CTACCATTAAACAAAAATTGCAACATTCAAAAATATAGGAGCCACAAGGGCTCCAGACTACTTTTTAGTGCTCGCTGCTCTTAAAGTCAGGACGTAACTCATCCTCATTGAGACTTAAAAGACGAATTGATAAAACCAAAACATCGTAATTTGACCGGATCTCCGAGCAAAAAACGACAATCATAATTGGGTATATTCAGGATCTTTATACTACCATGTGACCAAAGAAAAAAGCTTATAACCCTTGATACGTCAAGGTTTGGAGCTTATCCAGGTCCTAAAGGTCAAACGATAGTAGCGATCCTTTAAAAACTTAAGCGTCGAATAGAGGATAGATCTTAAATATGATGTAAAATTCGTCGGATTGGTTTTTTCTTGGAGTGATTTCATGCCGGCGCGAAAAAAGACAAATGACAGTTTGGTGCTTAGGGTTCCTCCTAAGGATGAGAATGCCGAGCAAAGACTGTTAGCAGCGCTGATGCTGGACGGCTCATGTTTGCAGAAAGTCAACGAAGCCGTAGGCAGGTTGAAGGAGGAGGATTTCTATTCTGAGAAGAATCGGCTTATCTTCAGTGCGATCTTAAGACGATCGGAATTTTCCGATAATTTTGATCCTACGCTGGTCAAAGCGACTTTGGAAAATAACGGGCTTCTGGATAAAGCAGGAGGCCCAGGCTATCTTGCTCAACTGTTACAAGGAGGCGGTTCGCCGTCTTCTGCTCCTGATTATGCCCTCGTAGTACGTGAATGTTGTCGTCGCCGTCAGCTCATTGCCTTGGGTGAGAAAATAGCTGATTCAGGTTATGCTCCGGACGGGCGTGATGTCAGGACCCTTTACTCTCAAGCGCAGAGTATAGTTTATGATGCGGTTACGGCAAACGACAGTGAGGTTTCAGAAGGACCACGTCCTATTGTTGAAGTTTCCAAAGCCTTAATCGAACGCATTCACGCCAATTTGGCCTCGGGCACCAAAATGCGCGGGGTGCCTTCGGGGTTTTCTGAGCTTGATCAGCTGACTTTGGGCTTGCAAGGCGGGACCCTTAATATCATTGCTGCTCGTCCTGGCGTAGGTAAGACTTCTTTTGCCATGAATATAGTCGAAAACATAGTATTAAATCCGGATGTAAAAAAACCCGGTTTGGTGTTTTCGATGGAAATGCCGGCTGAGGCAATTGCCATGCGCATGCTTTCCAATTTCGGTCAGGTTCCTTTGCAGAAACTTACCAACGGCGGCGCCGAAGCCTCGCAGTGGGAACGCATTATCACCAAGCTCATGTTGCTTACGGGTAAACGTGAGAATGAGGATCATGAAGAAGAAATGTACAACAAACTGTACATAGATGATACCGGTAATATTTCCCCTGCAGAGTTGCGCTCCCGTGCCCATCAGATAGCAGATCGCGAAGGCGGTGTTTCCGTTATTATGATCGACTATATTCAGCTGATGAAAGGCGATACCGATCAGGAAAACAGAGCATTGGAACTAGGCGGTATTTCCCGCAGTTTGAAGTTGCTGTCAAAAGAGTTGGATTGTCCGGTGTTATGTCTTTCTCAGCTAAACCGTGAGGTCGACTCAAGAAAGGATCATCGTCCCATGAATTCTGATCTGCGCGAATCAGGTTCCATCGAACAGGATGCCGATCTTATTTTATTTTTGCATCGCGAATCGTTGTATCGTGAAAAGACCGATGAGCACGGAGATGACGGTCAGGCTACGCTGATCGTAGGTAAAAACCGTAACGGTGCATTAAAAGATATTGAATTACAGTTCATCGGCGAATACACCTCTTTTTATGACAAGGCTCAACCTGTAGGTGAAGTCCCCCTTCCTTTAGAAGAATAACTAAGAAAACTCATGAAAGCAGTATCATCCATCATCGACACCGGAGCATTAGTGCGCAATCTTCGTCGCATACGCGAAATGTCTCCTCATTCAAAACTTTTGGCAGTGGTCAAGGCAAATGCTTATGGACACGGTCTTTATCCTGTAGCTGCAGCGCTCAACGACGATGCCGATGCTTTTGCCGTATCGAGGATCGAAGAAGCTTTGAGCCTGCGTAATCAGGGAATTTCAAAACCGGTAGTGCTTTTGGAAGGCTTTTTTAATGCAAGCGATGTAGAGCTGGTTTCTCGTTATGATCTTTATACGGCAGTACATGATCTGACTCAGGCTTACTCCATAGCCGATGCCAAATTGAAAAAACCGGTGCATTGCTGGGTTCAGGTCGATATAGGCATGCACCGCTTGGGATCTTGCGATTTAAATGAAATAGCTAAGATCAAAAAAATTCTTGAGGACAGCCCCAATACCTATAAACCTCTGGGACTTATCTCCCATCTTAGTGTGGCGGATACTCCTTCTGAACTGGTTTATAACGAGATCCAACAGGACAATTTTTTCAGGATCGCAGAAGAACTCGATTTTAAAGGTGATTTGTCACTTGGTAATTCTGCAGGTATTTGCAAGTGGAAGCGTTCGCATACTACTTGGGTACGCCCGGGAATTATCATGTACGGAATTTCTCCTTTTGAAGACAAGACCGGGGCTGATTTAGGTTTGGAGCCGGTGATGACTTTAAAAGCGTCGCTGATAGCCGTGCATCATATTAAAAAAGGTGACAAAGTGGGCTACGGCGCAGCTTACGTAGCACCGCATGATACCGTATTAGGAGTTATTTCTGCAGGTTACGGCGACGGTTATCCGCGTACGGCGCCCAACGGTACTCCGGTATATATAAACGGCAGACGCGTTCCTACGGCAGGACATGTATGCATGGATATGATGTTTGTAGATCTAGGACCGGATTCTAAGGATCAAATAGGTGACAGTGCCGTTCTTTGGGGAAAAGAATTACCCGTGGAAGTCGTTGCTTCCTGTTGCGGTACCATACCCTATGAATTGGTTTGCAGGATCATGCCGCGTGTGAATACCGAGTATGAGTCCAATTGATGTAAATAACAATCAGGCATCAGCATCAAACAAAAAACGGTTTTGCTGGTGCAGTAACGTGTTTGCAACTTACTTGACCTGACTTTTGCAGACGGCGACCGTCTGCTTTTTGCTATAATCGACTGATCATAGTCAAATTTGAAGTTGGCTTTGGCACAGCGTTCGTAATTTAAAAGGTAAATTTTGAATGCGGCGTTGTGAAATCTGAAAAATTCACACAAAAAAAGAATGCATAAGATGCCTGTACATCGTTTTTATAAAAATGATGTACTGAAAGAAAAATAGGAACATAAAGTGCAGGAAACAGTTTCCCTGAAAACCAGATTGGCAGAATTAAAAGAGCGGGCTGATGCGCTCAGGGGGTATCTTTGACTTAAGGGCCAAAGAAGAGCGCCTTGAGGAAGTATCAGGATTGATGGAAGATCCCAATCTTTGGAATGATCCTGAAAAAGCCCAGGAACTTGGCAGAGAGAAAAACTCATTAAGTTCTATTGTCGACCGTTTCAAAGCAGTGGATCAGAGTTTCGATGACATCGCTACCTTAGAGGAGATGGCAGGAGAAGAGCAGGATCCTGAGCTGATGCAGGAAGCTTACGCTGAAGCCGATAAGCTCGAACATACCGTAACCGCGCTTGAAATGGAGCGTATGTTTTCTGGTCCTCATGATAACGATCCCTGCTATATGGATATTCAGGCAGGCTCAGGCGGTACCGAAGCTCAGGATTGGGCTGAGATGGTAATGCGCATGTACCTTAAGTATGCCGAAAAGAAAGGACTTACTACCGAAGTTATCGAAGTTACCGAAGGCGAAGTTGCGGGAATTAAATCTGCCACGATCAAGTTTACAGGTGAACATGCTTACGGCTTGTTACGTACCGAAACTGGAGTTCATCGTTTGGTACGTAAATCTCCTTTTGATTCCAATAACCGCCGTCACACTTCGTTCTGCTCTGCCTACGTGTACCCTGAGATCGATGACAATATTGAAATCGAAATCAATCCTGCCGATTTGAAGACGGATGTGTACCGCTCCTCAGGAGCCGGCGGTCAGCATGTTAATAAGACTGAATCTGCCGTACGTATTACTCACATTCCTACAGGGATAGTCGTAACGTGTCAGAATGAACGTTCTCAGTTTCAAAACCGTGATCAGGCTATGAAACAACTGCGTGCGCGTTTGTATCAGTTGGAATTGGAAAAACGTCAGGCAGAAGCAAAAGCCGTAGAAGACAGTAAGTCGGACATAGGCTGGGGCAGTCAGATCCGCTCTTACGTTTTGGATGATGCCCGTATCAAAGATCTGCGTACCGGGGTTGAAAACCGTGACACTCAGAAAGTTTTGAACGGCGATTTGGATCAATTCATTGAAGCAAGCCTTAAATCCGGGCTTTAACTAAATTTTCAGGAAGAAAAATGGCACAGGAAAAAAAAGAAGAGACTGTAGAAAATCTCAATAACATCATGCAGGAAAGACGTGATAAGTTAAATGCCTTGCGTGAACAGGGACAGGCTTATCCCAACGATTTTCATCGCGATGCTACTTCAGGTGACGTACGCAAAGCCTGCGGAGATAAGGATGCTGCCACTTTAGAAAGTGAAAATCACGTTTACACCATTGCAGGACGCCTGATGACCCGCCGCATTATGGGTAAGGCTTCGTTTGCCACTTTGCAGGATGTCGACGGACGCATTCAGATCTACGTATCGCGTGATGATCTTCCCGAAGGCGATTATCAGAATCTCTTTAAAAAGCTTGATTTAGGTGACATCATCGGCGTAAGCGGCAAAGCCTTTAAAACCAAGACCGGCGAACTTTCCATTCACGTGAAATCATTAAGACTTCTGGTCAAAGCTCTGCGTCCTCTGCCTGAGAAATACAAAGGTCTTACCGATCAGGAAGCTCGTTGCCGTCAGCGTTATCTCGACCTCATTGCCAATGAGGATTCACGCCGTACTTTCAAGATCCGCACTCAGGTTGTGTCCTTTATCCGTAAATTCATGGATGAAAGACGCTTTATGGAAGTTGAAACTCCCATGATGCATACCATACCAGGAGGAGCCAATGCCAAGCCTTTTGTGACTCATCACAACGCTTTGGACATCGATATGTACATGCGTATTGCTCCTGAGCTTTTCCTAAAACGTTTGGTGGTCGGCGGTTTTGAAAATGTCTATGAAATAAACCGCTGCTTCCGTAACGAAGGTATCGATGTTCGTCATAACCCTGAATTTACTACCATCGAGTTTTATTGGGCTTATCACGATTACCATGATCTCATCGATCTTACAGAAGAACTCTTTAAGAACATGGCTTTGGAAGTGCTGGGAACTACGAAGATTCACTACGGTAAAGAAGGCGAAGCGGGATTGGATCTTGATTTTGCCAAGCCTTTTGATCGTCTGACCATGAAGGAATCCATAGTCAAATACGGTGCGGAAAAAGGCATTACCATGGAAGATCTCGAAGATGAGAGCCGTGCCAAAGCCTGGTGTGAAAAATTACACTGCGATATGCTCCCCGGCTGGACATTGGGTAATTTCATTGCCGCACTTTTTGACGAGCTTGTGGAAGAGCATTTGCAGCAGCCTACTTTCATTACCAGCTATCCTGCAGAAATATCGCCTTTAGCCCGTCGTAACGATCAGGATCCTGCTTTTACCGATCGTTTTGAATTCTTTATAGGCGGACGCGAATTAGGCAACGGATTCTCAGAGCTGAATGATCCTGATGATCAGGCAGGTCGTTTCCAGGCTCAGGCTGAAGCTAAAAAGCACGGAGACGATGAGGCCATGTATTATGATGCCGATTACATTACCGCTTTACAACACGGACTTCCTCCTACTGCAGGCGAAGGCATAGGCATCGATCGCGTGGTGATGTTGCTTTCAAATTGCCATACCATACGTGATGTGATCCTCTTCCCCACTTTAAGACCGAACAACAATTAACAGGTGTTCTTATGACTCATTTATTCCACGGTTCTTTGGTAGCGCTCATAACTCCTTTTAGGAACGGTGCACTTGATGAAGCAGCGCTTGAGCGCATGATTGAGTGGCACATTAAGAACGGTACCGATGCCATCGTTCCTGCAGGTACTACCGGCGAGTGCCCTACGCTTACCCATGAAGAGCACATGCGCGTTATTCAGCTTACGGCTGAGGTAGCTCACGGTCGCGTGCCGGTATTGGCAGGAGCAGGATCTAACAACCCTGTTGAGGCTGTAGCACTCTCTCAGGCAGCCGAAAGAGCAGGCGCCGACGGTGTTTTGCATGTGGCAGGTTATTACAATCGCCCCAATCAGCAGGGGCTTTATGCTCACTTTAAGATGGTGCATGAAGAAACTTCTCTGCCCATCATTGTTTACAATATCCCGGGGCGTGCCGTGGTCAACGTTTTACCTGAAACTTTGGCAAAACTTTCAGAGTTGCCGCGCATTATGGGAATTAAGGATGCCACAGGCGATCTGGAACGTCCGTGGATTGAACGTCAGCTGATAAAACGTGATGATTTTATCTGGCTTTCCGGCAATGACTCTACTCAGGTAAGTTATAACGTTGCCGGCGGTTGCGGTTGTATTTCCGTTACTGCCAATATCGCTCCTGCTTTAGTTGCCAAGGTGCAACGTCTCACGGCAGAAGGCAAGTGGGAAGAGGCTCGTGAGCAACAGGATCGCCTGATGGAACTGCACAAGCTTATGTTCAAAGAGCCGTCTCCGGGTCCTGCTAAATATGCAGCTTCATTGCTCGGACTTTGCACTGAAGAAACTCGTCTGCCGGTATTGCCTATAAGCGACGGTTTGCGAGTTGAAATCAAAAAAGCCATGCAGGATTTGGAACTTATTTGATGGATAAGATCGCAACAAATCCTGCCAAAGGATCGGCTTTGACCGATCCTTTGGATCGTCATGTGCGATCCTTTGTGATCCGTGCCGGTCGCATGACGCCTTCACAACAGCGGGCATTGGAAGAGCTTGGCCCCAAGTATCTTATCGATGTGTCTGATCTTAAAACCGTCGATTTTGACCGGGCATTCGGAAGAAAGGCTCCGTTGGTTTTGGAGATCGGTTTTGGCATGGGGGCGTCTTTTGTGCAAATGGCACAGAACGATCCCCTGCGCAATTACTGCGGTATAGAAGTACATCCGCCCGGAGTAGGATCGTGCCTGAAACTTATAGAAGAGCAACAGATCGCCAATGTACGCATCATTCATTTTGATGCCTTCGAGGTGATAAAAAAATGTATAGCTCCGCAAAGTGTGGATGTTTTACAGATATTTTTCCCGGATCCCTGGCCTAAAAAACGTCATATAAAACGCAGACTCATCAATGATGATTTCATTGCCATGGTTGCTCCGCTGTTAAAACACGGAGCAGAGATCAGGTTGGCTACCGATTGGGAAGACTATGCCCAACAGATGCTTGAAGTTATGAGCAGAGCCGCAGGCTTTTCCAACACGCAAGCTGACGGCGGGTTTACTCCCCGTCCTCAATGGCGACCTCTGACCAAATTTGAGCAAAGAGGCGAACGCTTGGGACACGGAGTTTGGGATCTGGTTTTCAGACGTGACTGATACAAGACTTGAAGGCTTAAAAGCTTTTGTAAGCCGGATCTTGGGGCATTCGTGCCAAAGATTTGATGCTTTGGGCGGAGACGCAAGTCTCCGTCGTTATTACAGAACTGAAGATCTAATTGCCGTCGATTCTCCGCCTTCTTCTCAAAAAAATGCCGAATTTCTGCGTATAGCTCGGGCTTTATCTTTAAAAGGAGTACGGGTTCCTAAGATCTTAAGCAGTGATCTTGAAAACGGTTATCTTTTGGAAGAAGACTTAGGTGATCTGATGTTTTCCGATGTTATTGAAGGAAAACAAAGGACCGTATGGTATCAGAAGGCGTTGAAGATCCTTCCTTACATAGCGTCGGTGGAAACACCGCTTCCTGCGTTTGATAAGGATTTTATTGCCTTAGAATTTTCTATCTTTACCGAGTGGCTGCTAGATAAGAGTTTGCACCTTGTCTTAAATAAAGCAGAAAAGCAGATGTTGAACAGTACATTGTCAGTACTGTCAGAAGCTTGTCTTTCTCAGCCTCAGGTAGCCATGCATCGTGATTTTCACAGCCGTAACCTGATGGTATGCGGTGATGAATTGGTAGTTATCGACTTTCAGGACATGGTGAAAGGACCGGTGACCTATGATGCAGCTTCACTGATTTATGACTGTTACATCAAACTTCCTGATGATTTGGTTGCTGTTCTCATTAAAAATGCTTATGAAAATCTGCATCCTCTGTGCAAAGGATTTTCCCAAGATGATTTCAGGCGTTTTTTACTCTTAGTTTCGTTGCAGCGACACCTTAAGGTTTTGGGGATCTTTAATCGGTTAAGTTTAAGAGACGGAAAAACAAATTACCTAAAAGATCTGCCGCGAGTCCTTTCTTATGCTTTAAATGAGAGCCTTACCTGCGGCCTTTACGATCTGCATGATTTTTTAGAAACAAAAGTAAAAGGAGCTTTGCCGTGCGCGCGATGATCCTGGCAGCCGGGAGAGGGGAGCGATTGCGCCCGATCACCGACAGCATTCCCAAACCTTTGGTAAAGGTAGGTGGAAAGGAATTGCTTCTTTGGCATCTTGAAAAACTTAAAGATGCCGGAATTTCCGAGGTGATCGTTAATTCCGCATGGCTTTCTGACCAAATCAAAGCTTTTCTTGGGGACGGGAAAAAATTTGGTATGAGCATCACTCACAGCCAGGAGCCCCCAGGAGGATTAGAAACTTTAGGCGGAATAGTCAAGGCGCTTCCTTTTTTTCGAGGCGAACCTTTTTTAGTGGTAAACGGAGATACCTTTATGGATATTCCGTATACTTTTTTTACCAAAAATATTCCTTTATCAGGACAGGCCGTGCTGTTTTTAACTGATAATCCTAAACATCACCCGCAAGGGGATTTTTCTTTGGACAAAGAGCAAAGAGTGGTGCTGGGACATGATTTCACTTTCACCGGAGCGGCTGTATATACACCGCAAATTTTTTCAGCAATGAAAGTGCAACGTGAACCTTTAAGACCTCTTTTTGACCGACTTATTGAAAAAAAATCTTTATACGGCAAAAAGCTTGAAGGAAATTGGTTTGATGTCGGAACAGAAGAAAGATTGCGCGATACCGATGCTTATATTCGAGCCAGAAATTTAAACAGGAGTGACTCATGAGTTACAGAGGACGATTACTCGGAGCCTTGATAGGATTTTTCCTTCCTATTCCTTTCGGAACAATTTTAGGGTTTATTCTCGGATGGGCATTGTATGACAATCCGCGCAACAAGCTTGCTGAAAATGCAGGTAGTGCCGGATATGCTTTTAAATTTACCAAAGGGTATAACGAAACTTTAATTTACGGAACTTTTGCCCTGTTGGGATATGTAGCGCGCGGCGGCGGGATCATCAAACGAGAGCAGATCCTGATCGCAACGCAGTGCATGAACATGATGAAGCTTGATGATCCAGAATCAAGACGCAAAGCCCAGGAAGCTTTCAATCATGGTAAGGGAGAGAATTTTAATCTTGATCTGGAAACTACGAAGTTAAAAGCTGCGGTTGGGCGCAATGCCGGAGTGATCTCCTATTTATTAGAGATCCTGGTACAGATGGCTTTGGCAGATGCAGTGGTGGAACAGGAAGAACATCGCAGGTTATGTGAAATCGCCCAAAGATTGGGGGTTCCGGTGACGGCCATGGAAAGGCTGATCCAAATACGTATAGCCGAAATGCAATTTAGGCGCGGATTTTACGGTTATTCAGGTCAAACAGATTCCGGACATGAACGCTCATCGCAAGAAGAAAGCCGGACTTCGCAGGAAGCGTCAGCGTCATCTTTATCCGATGCTTATCGTATTTTGGGAGTAAGTGAAAATGCGTCTTGGGATGAGGTACGCAAGGCGCATAAACGTCTTATGCTCAAATATCACCCGGATCGCTTAAAGTCACAAGGCGTACCGGAGGAAATGATCAGAACTTATACCGAGAAAGCTAAGGATATTCAGGCTGCGTTTGATTGCATCAAACGTGCTCGCGGTGAAAAAAATTAGCTTTTAAGGCGTTGTAAAACAATGATACGGATACGTCTTCAGCAGCGAAAGCCGGAATATTCGTAAAAATAAGTTCATCGCCTGAAGTTGGATGATTTAAGGCTAACAAAGAAGCGTGTAAGTGCAGGACAGTGTCGTCTTTAGGATCACCGTAAAAACGATCTCCTAAAATAGGATGTCCCAAATGAGCCATGTGCACGCGCAATTGATGCGATCTGCCGGTGTGGGGAATAAGCATGATCAGAGAGGAATGCTTTTTTGGGGCTATCACCTGATAATAAGTAAGTGCATTTTTCCCTAAATCGTGATCCACAATTTGCAAGGGACGATGTTCCCAGTCGCAACGTAAAGGTGCATTTATGCTGCCTTCTCCGTAAAGCAGTCCTTTTACCTCTGCTAGATAAATTTTACGTACCGATCTTTTCTCAAATTGCATGCCTAAAGTTCTTACGGATTTTTTGCAAAGAGGAAACACCATGATCCCGGATGTATCCATATCAAGACGGTGTACAGCCTCAGATTGAGGACAGAAATCTCGAATTCTTGACAGTATGCTGTCATAGTGTTCGGGCAAACGTCCCGGTACGCTCAAAAGTCCTGAGGGTTTGTTTATTACAGCTATATAGGGATCACGGTAAAGCAGATCCAAACGAGGAAACTGCGGCGGTGCATAGATAAAATTGTTCAAAACTTGGATCCGTACAAATCAGTTTGAGCGTCATGAAAACGATGTTAGAAACATTTGATGATGTCAGTCGAATTAAGGTATCGAACTCTTAACTGGCCGTTTTTCTGTTCTGATCATTAAATAAATCGACTCTTAGTTTATCTTCGTCATCCTTGTTTATTCTTCCGTTCCAAGAGGCAGTCCAATTTATCACATCGTTAAACACAGTATCATCAAAATATTTGAGCTGTCCAGGTTGGATTCTATATTTTGTGAATAGAATTCAAAAAGTTATTTTGCATTTTTTCATTGAAACAACAATACCGGAGTTTGTTAAGCGGCTCCGGTATTCAATGATCATATGGATTCAGTTGTGAGATCTTTCTTTCAGACTGTACCTACCGAAGTGTCGTGCTCCTTAAGTTTCTGTTTAAACTCGT
>CALBLB010000372.1 GCA_937896115.1 uncultured Succinatimonas sp. | reverse complement strand
CGCATTACATCGCGATCACGGATCCATCATTACCGATTACGATTTTCTGCACTTTTTTAAAGTACTTGAAGATACCGCAGCAGAATACGGCACGGTACTAACATTCAATAACAAACAAGGAATTGAGATCCCGCGTCCTCAGGAGTTGCCGGTCTATCTTTAAAAAGTTCATGCTCTGACGTCGATATGTGCAGATATCATATTACGATACGACTTGGCCAACTGTTTTAAACTGTCGGCACTGTTGCGAGCACTGGAATATGCCCCTTGTTTACCGTTTAAAGCACTAAATACAGGCTCGATAAGCTTTTGGTATGCCGATACGGATTGATTCACAGCGTCATCATCGTTGAGATCAAGCGACGCAAACAATGTTTGCATTTTTGCAACCAGATCCTGGTTGGTAGCCTGTTGCAACACTGTTTTGGTACCGGCTTTGAAGTTGGACTTAAAAAAGCCGTTTTCAGAAAAAGCTTGGTTGAAGGTATCAGCCTCTTTTTGGGTCATTACCGTGAATTTATCATAGTAAGGTACTTGATCGCTAAAATCTGAGGCGGCTATATTGCCGTTTTCAAGATTTGACTTGTTATAGTCACTAAGTGCTTCAAGATAGCCTGAAAAGGCTTTGTTTAATACCGACGCCTGATCTGAAGAAAGATTGTTCTTTGCAAAAGTGTCCACTGCAGACTGCACCAAACTCTGTTTTGCATAATCCTCATAATCCCAAAACGGCTTAACTCTAAGATCCTGCCTGCACTGCAACATCAGATCGTTACAAGCTTTAAATTCAGTATTTGAAAATGACACCCCATCAATTACTACCGATCCTGAACTCACTTTGTCGCTTTGTTTACTCATAAAGAAGAGATCAGAAGGATATGAGCCAGCTTCGGTGCGCGGATCGGTTTTGCCAGGCGATCCGATCTCAAGTTGTTTAAGCGAATTTTGCTCTATGACAGCAGTTACCTTACCTTGTTCAAGCTTATCTGAAAAATCAGCTTTTACCTGACTTGATGACACTTTAGTAGCGTTAAACCCTACAATATCATTTTTTTTAAGTGACAGCGGACTTGCATCCAATGAGAAAAGATCGAGTGCCATACCGGTTTTCCTTTTGTATCTCTGTATTTTTATCGGGAAAACTTGCAAAAACTTAAAAAGTTTTATTTTACTTAGGCAGCTTGCGTCTTTTTTTGGGTGCGGCATGCGGCCACGTCAGCACCAAAGCACCGTTTTCATCAAAACGGCTGCAATGTGAAATAAGAAATCTTGCGGTAATTCCGGTAAGTAAAGCTGCGGCTAAAGTACCCTCGCGTACCCCCGTCAAGGTATGAAGTACCGTCAGCGACAAGATCACCGCCGTGGCGACTATGGTACAGTCAAAGCAAGTTTTGACCCTGCCAAACTCCCATTTGCACACCGTACTGATGGCATATACTATGCCTTCGCCTGGCAACATCAGCACATTTGCAATGACCTGCATTGCAACTCCGGTTGACAGCAACAACTCCCCGCAGGCTAATACCGCCACATTGATGAGATAATGCGAAGACAAAGTCCATGCAAAGATCTTCATGAACAGATCGAGTCCCATCGCAAAGACTACGGTAACCGGTAATTGTAAAAGCTGAATATGGCGAAAACGCTTTTTTAGCAACAATGCCTGCCCCAACAATAATAAAGCATTGAGGACAAAGGTAAGCTCGCCTAGAGAATAATCGCTGAATTTGGTGATCACAAACGGAGCTGAGGATATGGGAGGAGATCCCAAAGTACTGCGGGTGATCAAAGCAATACCCGCAGACTGGATGATCACTCCAATCACGAAGATCAAATAACGTTTTGCAAGCGACATACCCGTAACATCCTTTCCAAAGCGCTCCTTGCTGTTAAAACCGGGTGCATTTTAACAAAGTTTCATGGCTCTCAGATATTAAGACTGCTGTGAATAGTTTTTAACAGCTCTTCATACTGCTTAAGACACAGCTCATGTCTTGAGGTAATGAAATTCAGTCCCTGCGGTCTTAACTTAATATAATCACTGCGCGAGGACGAAACGATGCGCGCAGCCGATTCAAGTTGCGCTGCCAGAGCTTTGATCCCGTATGCTCCTAATGAGCCTGCCGAATTTTTCAATGAGCACATCAGCATGGCATAACGTTTCCAATCGGCAGAAGCATAAGCTTGGGCTATCTTAATACGACGATCATCCGATACATGACAGAAAAGTTCACAGCTTTGCAGATAACGCGTCATATCATGATTAAATCCGGCAAGAGCTCCGTCTATATCCAAGATCTCCGCCTCTTTTTCTGCAGATCCCGAAGTCTTTGCAGTTGTCTTCAATGAGGTAGCAGAGCCGTTGCTCATTTCTACTCCGCCTCCGCGCTTTAAAGACATATCGACGGGGATCACTTCCTGACTTTGATCAAGCGAATTTGAGGCTGTCTTAGCTGTTGCCAGATCTATACCGGCTCCCTGATTGATGATTTCTCCCAATTTCACGGCAGCCTGATCTTGCGGCTTTAATTTGGGTAAAGGCGGCAATTGCAAGTTGCCAACGGTCATATGCGAACGTACTTTTTGCGGTACCGAAGCGGTTATGGTTGAGCCTTTGCCCAAAGTGGTCTGCACATCGATAAAACCGCCCATAAGTTTTAGAAAACTGCGGCATATGGCCAAACCGAATCCCGGAAGCGATCTTCCTTCTTCCAGCATACGCCGCGGCAGATCTCTGAAGATCCTCGTACGCAAACCTTCTTCAATACCGCTTCCGGTATCGCTTACCTTGATCCTGAGCATTACCGTTTCGCTGTCCTTGCTCAAATCACCGGTAACGTTGAACCTTACTTCGCCTTGGGCGGTATAACGTACGGCATTATCTAAGAGATGTTCGATGATCTCAGACACGCACTGCTCATCTCCGTATACTACCCGCGGTAAAGCCGGATCCACCTCCAAAGAAAACTTCAAGCCTTTTTCAGCAGCCTTGCGCTGCACCATGCGCCCCTGCCTTTCCAGCATGGCCTTAAGATCGTATTCCTGCTCGTTTAAGCTGAAGAAACCTTTTTCTATACCGCTTAAATCTACTATGCTCTTTAAGGTATGTTGCAAGCCCTTGGCACTGTCTTCAAAGGACTGATGCAAGGTTTCAAGCAGTGCCGGATCCTGACCGTACTGTTTTAGCTTTTGCTCACTTTTAATGATTTCATCAACACGCGGAGCCGTATGTCTGGCAACCGCAGTGGCCGCGCGCCGTCTTATTTCAGAAGCTACCTTAGAAAAGCGCTCCCTTTCTGACAGCATGACATCGTTGCCAAAACTCATCCCCAAATAATGCATGATCACAAAAGCCAAGGCCATCAGGATCAGCATAATTGCCAGAGCACAATAACGAACCTTTAAAAAAGGAGATGAAAACAGCTCTTCTTCAAAAAAACCTCTTATATAAAAAGGGGTATTGGGGATGTCCCCTGCATAGAGGATCAAGTCTTCATTAGCTGCTTCATCATATTCATGCAAGACTACTCTTTTATCTTTTAATTGTGCCTGCAACACCGTAAGATCGTCTGCCAAATTCTGAGATAAAAAAAGCTCCTGTTTTTTATCACTTTCGCTGTTGGATGAAATGATGCGCTGCCCGATCATTACCTGAGCAATTCCCAGATCACGGACAATTGCAGGCTTATTTACGCTTAGAGCATCATCGGTAAACAAAGCATAAAACACACAGCTTATTCTGCCGTCCCTGGCCACCGGCTCGGTAAGCATAAACCCAAGCCCCGGACGATAAATACTCCCGCTTACCCCGCGAAAAGCTTTTTTTATTTCAGGCACCCATAAAGGATCAAGTGCACTGCCTGCCAAGATCTTACCGTCAAAATTCACAGCTCCGGTACGGGCAAGACCATGGGGCTTTTCAAGAACTTTTTTTATAGA
>CALBLB010000371.1 GCA_937896115.1 uncultured Succinatimonas sp. | reverse complement strand
TTGGTGTAATTGGTTACTTCCTCAACAGTAGTCAGATGATTTTCCCATACTGCCTTTTTTATTTTATTGATCCCAACCCCAAAGCAGTGGCAGATGAGTTCTCCGTCATCGTGAGACTGCTCATAAGTCTTACCGTGGAAATTGGCAATTGCAGCATCCAATGCTTCTCTTCCCATCACCGAGCAGTGCATCTTCTCAGGAGGCAAACCGCCTAGATAATCGACAATATTTTGATTGGTGATCTTTTCCGCCTCTTTTAAAGTCTTTCCTTTCACCATTTCGGTAAGTGCAGAAGAGGAGGCGATGGCACTGCCGCATCCGTAAGTTTGGAAAGCCGCATCTTCAATCACCTCAGTCTGAGGATTTACCTTGAGCATCAATCTTAAAGCATCACCGCAGATGATTGATCCTACGTCGCCTACGGCATTGGCATCAGCGATCACACGGGCATTGCGCGGATGCAGAAAGTGATCCTTAACCTTATCAGAATAATTCCACATATTGTTTTCCTTTTTAATGTGATTCGTACCGCTCTTTTAGGAGGTACGGACGAACGCTATCGTTCACTACATCTGAATACGGCTTCGGGGCCGAACAAGATTTTCAGTCCGCCAAAGCCCAGGCCGTATTTTTTAACCGCTGGTATTTTAACAAAAAGAGTAGCTGCTGCTCGTTGATTGATAAATTCGACACTTATTTTCTCTTATATGAGTGTCTTGCTTTGGTTACTCTGGCTTTTTCAATACCAGCCGAATAAAGATTTATTTTGATTAAGCGCAGCTATTTCATCCATTTCCTTACTTGTCAATAAAAAATCAAATAAAGACAAATTACTTTTCAGGCGTTCTTTGTGAACTGACTTGGGAATAACCGCAATGCCTTTTTGAAGCAGATACCGCAAGGCAATCTGGGACGCTGATTTACCAT
Organism: uncultured Succinatimonas sp.; assembly: GCA_937896115.1. Lineage (GTDB taxonomy): Bacteria > Pseudomonadota > Gammaproteobacteria > Enterobacterales > Succinivibrionaceae > Succinivibrio. The sequence goes on along the minus strand of CALBLB010000371.1, from coordinate 6,402 downwards.
GATTTGCAGCTATCTTTTTTAACACGGGTTCATTAAAAATATCTTTGCGACCTTCCGTAAAAGATCCCCAGGATTGCATCTTCGTACCGTTTTCTTGCAAAAGCTTCTGCAGATTCAACTGAGGAAAATACACATGAGACTCCACCTGATCGACTGCAGGGACGATCCCGCACTCACGAATGAAAGCTGAATATTCATGATCATGAAAATTTGATATTCCGATCGCACGAATTTTCCCTGCTTTGTAAAATTCTTTTAAAACCTCATACATTTCAAGAGCATTAGCATAAGGCTCGTGAATTAAAAACAGATCCACATAATCAGAACACAAGTCATTTAAAGATTTTTCAACAGCTTGCTTGATGTCTTGGTAACCTGTACCAATACGGTACAATTTTGTTGTAAGAAAGATTTCCTTCCTGGGAACACCGCTTTTTAACAGGGCTTTACCGACTATATCCTCATTTTTATACATCTGTGCAGTATCAATAAGTCGGTAGCCAAGCTCCAGGGCAGTCAAAATACTGCGTAACCCGCTACTGCCGCGCACATCCCAGGTCCCCAATCCGACCATAGGCATGCGTATGCCGTTATTTAAAGTAAGATATTCCACAGCGACAGGACCATAAAACAAACGGAAAGCCGCAGAGCCTTCCGCTTTATTTACAGATACAGCAGCATTACCAATCAGTCATGCGTTCCCTTTACTTCATAACCTGCTGCCGTCACGGCATTGACAAGTTCTGTCTCACTAATTTTATTTTCATAACTTACTACGGCATGCTTGCGTTCAAGCGACACCTCGACGCTCACCACGTCAGGCACTGCTTGCAAGGCTTTGGTTACGGCCGCAACACAATGTTTGCATGACATTCCGTCTATGTCCAAAATTATATTCTTCATCACTGTCTCCTTTTTATCCTGAATAGTGGCAATTTTAAGCTTCGTCAGGCGCAAGGCGTTAAGGCCTACACATACGCTTGACAGACTCATCATGATTGCTCCTGCAATGGGGGTTAAATGCCAGCCCCATGCAGAAAATACCCCGGCTGCCACAGGAATAAAGATCAAATTATAAATGAAAGCCCAAAAAAGATTTTCTTTGATCACTTTCATGGTACGGCGTGCCAAGATCGTCGCATTCACGGCATCTATAAGATTTCCGCGTAACAACACTACCGAGCATGAAGAAACGGCAATGTCCGAGGTTCCGGCCAAGCCTATCCCGGTATCTGCAGTAGCCAAAGCCACACTGTCATTGACTCCGTCGCCTATCATTACGACGTTCTCACCGTGTCGTTGCAAATCTCTGATTATGGAGGCTTTATCATCAGGCATCAACTCGGCACGACAATTAGCTATTCCAAGCTCCAAAGCTGTACTCTGCGCAACCTTTTCACTGTCGCCGGTAAGCATAAGAGTCTTGATCCCAAGAGTATTCAAGGCTCGTATCGTTTGCTTGGATGACAATTTAATTTCGTCTGCAACGGCCAATACGGCTTCGGTCCTGCCTTTTGCAACTACGTAAAGTACCGTAGCACCTGCATTCTCATGCACGGCGGCAAATGCTTTTTGCTCTTCTGATATAAAAGCATTCTTAGTCTCTAAAAGTTTGCGGTTTCCTACGGATAAAGGTGTATCTAAAACCATTCCTTCAACACCTTTTCCCTGTTTTAAAACAAAATCATTTACCTCAAGGTTACTCTTTCCGTACTTTTTAACCACAGCTGCAGCCAGAGGGTGAGCGCTTTTCCCCTCAAGCGCGGCGATCATGTTTTTAACCTTTTCTCTATCGCAGTCTTTTGCAAAACACTCTGCAGTAATAGTCATATTACCGACAGTAAGAGTACCGGTTTTATCAAATACAAAAACCGAGGCTTTGCAAAGTTTTTCTATTACTTCAGGAGATTTAAACAAGATCCCGGCCTTGGCTGCTCTCCCGGTACCGGCAACGATCGCAAGAGGTGTTGCCAAGCCCAAAGCACAAGGACAGGAAACTACCAACACTGATACGGCATAATTCAAAGCATCGCGTAAAGCAGCATCAAAACATACATACCAAATGCCAAAGGTAAGCACGGATAAGGTAATGACAACAGGAACAAAAATACCCGCAATATAATCAGCAACTCTCGCTATGGGGGCTTTTTGGGTCGATGCCTCATCGACCAATGCAATGATCTTGGACAAGGTAGTCTCACTGCCTACTGCCAAAGCTTTAACCTCAAGTACCCCTTGTGTAAGTACGGATGCCGACACCATACCGGAACCGACGATTTTTTTTACCGGCCTACTTTCACCGGTAAGCGAACTTTCGTCGGCAAAACCGCTGCCTGCTACCACCACTCCGTCAATACCTACCTGCTCTCCTGCTTTGATCACCAGGATATCCCCTTTTTTTACTTCTGAAAGCAGGATCTGTTTATCACCGTCTGATCTTCTGACCGTTGCAAATTTGGGAGCCAAATCGTAAAGCATGGTCACGGCATCCGCCGTTTTTACCTTGGTTCTTTCCTCGAAAAATTTTCCTATGGACACAAAAGTCAGGATTGCCGCAACCGTATCAAAATACAAGGCGACCTGTTCTCCTGATGAAAACAAGGCCCCGTTTTTAACATTTGACAATGAATAACAAGAATATATAAACGACATCAGCGAGCCCAAGGATACCAAAGTATCCATATTAAAGCCGCCGTGCAATAACGCTTTTAGGGCGGAAATGTAGTATTTACGCTGCAGGATCATTACCGCCAGTGCCAATACTCCCTGCAAAATGCCGTTAACCGCCACATTGTCTATTAGAGTAAAAGAGAATACCGGCCCCATAGCCAGCAGGATCAAAACTGCTAACAACAAAAAACTTATCACGAGTCTTCTTTTTTGGAGTCTTGCCTCCGTATCATCTGCTTTTTTTAGCTTAACACTTCCCAAAGAAACAAAAGCTTCATATCCAGCATCACTTACAGCCTTTTGTATGCTGGCATCGCTGACCATTCCGTCTTCGCATACTACCGTCATGCTGTTTTTTAACAACATGACGTTCACCGCGTTAACCCCCTGCACTTTTCTTACATTGCGCTCTATTTTGGCAGCACACGCTGCGCAGGACATTCCTTTGATCGCAAAATTTTTCTTTTCCATAAGTCTCTCTGATCTTAAGGGTAAACAATAACGCGGGTGATCATATGCTAACTAAGTTTTTTTTGCCACAATTCATCAAAATGACGAATTGACTGCTAGTCGGCAGTTTCACTTATTGCCGTCGAATTCTGCGAACTGTATTCCTTAACCTTTACGAAGGTTAAGGAACGCATGGCGTTTAATACCGCTAAGATAAGCACTCCTACATCCCCGAAAATTGCCATCCATATTCCGGCATAGCCAAGGGCGCCTAACCCCAAAATGCCTAATTTTACGGCAACTGAAAACCACAGATTTTGCATGGCCAAAGCATAGGTTTTGCGCGACAATTCAACTGCACGCGGTATTTTCGTAAGATCATCGGTCATCACCACCGCATCGGCTGCCTCAACTGCAGCCTGAGATCCGAACTGTCCCATGGCAATACCGACATCGGAAGCTGCTAAAACCGGAGCGTCATTTATGCCGTCGCCGACAAAAGCTGCCAACCCGTATTTACGCTTGAATTTCTCGAAGTTTTTTAGTTTATCCTCCGGTAATTGCTCAGCCATCACCTCAGAAATTTTAAGATCTGCAGCAACTTTGTCAGCTGCTGTCCGTTTATCTCCGGTGATAAGACAAGTGCTGATCCCCAACTCTTTAAGCTGAGTCAAAGCCTCGCGTGCCCCGCTTTTGGGTTCGTCAAAAAGCTCAATAATTCCCACAAGACTATTATTTTTAAGTACATATATATCCGTGCCGAAGCTTTGATTGCGCTTAATTTTTTCAGCACACTCTTTTAAAGCCAGTTCGTAACGTCCGGCAACTACTTTAATTTCGTCTATTTCTCCGCAAAGCCCAAGGCCGGTCAGTTCCTGAGGATTTACAAGCTCAGGCACTGTAACTCCGCGCTTTCTAGCTTCATCGAGCACGGCTTTGGCCAAAGGATGGGTACTGAATTTCTCCAAAGCCGCGGCAATACCCAATACTTCGTTTTCATCTGCACCGTTCAACGCTGCAACCTTGGAAACAGTAAATGCTCCTTTGGTGATCGTCCCGGTTTTGTCAAAAGCCATGGCCTTGAGTTTGGCTAGGTTTTCAATAAATACCGTACCCTTTACCATCACCCCTATTTTGGATACCGCGCCCATACCGCCGAAAAAAGACAAAGGCACGGAGAGTACCAAAGCACAAGGGCAGGAAACTACCAAAAAGACCAAGGCCCTGCTTAACCAATCGCTCCAGGAGGCTCCCGCTAGGAAAAGAGGGATCAGCGCAAGCAGCACGGCACCTGCAACCACCAACGGAGTGTACCAAGTGGCAAAACGTCTTATGAGGGCCTCAGGACGCGATTTATTGGCCGCCGCATCCTCGATTAAATTCAATAACCTGGTGATCGACGAATTGCGATGATCACGACTTACCCTAAGTTCAATAACCCTGCCGGTATTAATACAGCCTGACGGGATCTCTTCTCCTTTTTGATAGACTCTGGGTTCACTTTCTCCGGTTAAAGCCGAAGTATCGATATCAGCATGCTCTGTCAACAGCACTCCGTCCAAAGCTACGGCTTCGCCTTTTAAAATTCTGATCCTCTGCCCAACTTTTACCTTGCGCGGCTTTACCATCTCTTCACTTTCGTCTGCAGTTATCACCCGTACACTTTGAGGTTTTAATTTAATCAGTGAAGTGATCTCGCCTCTTGATTTGCCCTGTGCATACTTTTCAAAAGCCATGACCGCCAAAGCTTCTGCGTAATCACGGATCCCGAATGCCCCGAATGTAGCAATTACCATCAGCACCTGCTCGTTTAGACGTTTGGTCCTGATCAAACCTTTAAAAGCTTCAGCTATGATTTTGTAAGATAAAGGAACGTAAGCGCACAAGCACAGCATGCCCAAAGCAAAATTGCCAATTTTTAAAATTTGCCCGTGTTCTTCGGCAAGAAGGAAAATCATCATAGCCACGGCAAATAACAAGGTAAGTTTTTCCTGAAATGACATTTCTTTGAACATTTTTTATCCCTTATCTTGCAGGAATTTTTATTTCATATCTGAACAATTATTCAATTGTCAGAGTAAAACAACAGGAACATCAAGTTCCTGCTTTAAATTTAATCACGCAAAGTGATGGTTATGCCGTCTTCAAATCCGGCCGCTACGCGATTGGCTTTTTCAACGGCTTCATCCTCATCGCAGTCTTCAGCGGTTTCAAGCACTAAAGAACCCATGGCAAAATTTAAATTGGCCCCTCCGAACGCTTTGGCCAGCAGATCTTCTAGCTTGGCAGCACAATGCGGACAATCAACCCCTTCAATATCACAACGGATCTTCATATCTCATTCCTTATTTTACGATTGAACACTCGTTTAACTGATTTCAGTATACGTTCATTTGAGCATTTGTTCAATCATAAACAACAAAAAAAGCCCCCGAAGGGGCTAAGAGCAAGAATTCGGTTATTTCATAAGATTAGGCAAAAACATGCTGATCTCAGGAATATAAGTAATAAGCATGAGACAGGCGATCATAATGCACAGGAAAGGAATAATACCTTTTAACACCACTTCAAGCTTACTGTTGGAAACACGCGCCGCTACAAACAGTGCCATACCTAAAGGAGGAGTGATAAAGCCTATGGCAAGGTTGCAAACCATGATGATGCCGAAATGAACCGGATCTACACCTATGGACTCGGCAATGGGCAGAAGGATCGGAGCCAAAATTAAAATGTCTGATCCATAAAGCATCCTACGATCAGCAGCAACACATTAATGAGCAGCAACAGCAGGATCTTGTTGTCGGTGACACTGATGATCGAATCGGTTATAAGCTCGGGGATCTGCTCAACGGTGAGTACTTTTGAAAAAGCACTGGCGGTAGCCAAAATCACCAAAAAGGTACCTGTAGTACATGACGAGGTGGCAATAGTTTCATAAAGTTTTTTTAAAGGAAGTTCTCTGTGAATGACGGTTCCGCACACAAAAGCATAAATTACCGCCACGGCCGCAGCTTCTGTCGGGGTAAAAATGCCGCAATAGATACCGCCTAAAATAATTACAGGGTTAATCAAAGCCCACTTGGCATCCCATACGGCAGCACCGGCTACTTTCCAGGAAAAAGGCTCTTTATTACCGGTATAACCGTTTAATTTTGAGAATACATAGGCATACAGCATGAGAGCCACACCTATGAATATGCCCGGAACGATGCCGGCGGTAAACAGGGAAACAACGGATGCTCCGGTGGAGACTCCGTACAATACCATGGGAATTGAAGGAGG
>CALBLB010000370.1 GCA_937896115.1 uncultured Succinatimonas sp. | reverse complement strand
ATTTTAACATGCAGAGGTAACGTGAATATTATTATTTAACAGTTCCTAAGGTAATTTTTTAGGTCGCCCTCTTGGTCTTTTGGGACCGACAAATTCAGGTTTAGTTCTGGGGCGGCCGCGTTTGCCCGGAACTACTATTCCTTGTGCCGTGACTAAATGAGCTTTCTTGGAATTAGCTCCGGGCAATGATAATCCCAAAGCCTCCATCAGGGCAAAGACTCCCGGATAGTCTGACATCCAATATTGATCATCAGACTTTGCAGGTAACGGAGCTTGTGCTTTTCTCCAGGCAGTTGCCAGATCTTTTAGCAGATCTTTGTATGAGCGATCATTAAGTAAACCTGCTCTTTGAGCCTGTCGTTTCATTCTGCAAGTCAGCACGGTGGCGATAAAATTGACGAACTCGTTTCCCCACAGAGAGAAATCTCCCTGAACGTTTGTGCAGTCGAAGTTTTCATCGTTTTTGTAACTGTCGAAAACGCATTCTATTTGCCATCTGTCTTCATAGCAAAGATATGCAGTCAACGGATCCAGATCTTGATCTGATTCAAAGACGATGACACCAAAGAGAGGCTCGTGTTTTTCGAATTTCTCGTAGGTAACGGTAGGATCGCTCTTCATCCTTTCTACAAAATCATGACGCTCTTTAGCCGCCTTTGAAAAATCCTTGAATGCATAGAGGAAACGACCGCCTTTAATTTGTTGTTTGCGATAAGAGATCTGTTGGTCAATGCCGGTCAGAATGTTATCAAACTTGAGCATGTCGTTATGTTGGATCCTGGCATCGGATCGCTTAATCGGGATCAAGTAATGCAACTGGGGATTTGAGTGTAATTCAGCCTCAAGTTTGGACGGAGGAAATCCTTTGTCAGCCACAATGATGCCTTTGTTGATGTTTCGCTCTTTGATAAAGGTAGCAAAGGCGCAGGCATCTATACGGTTACCGGCGAAAAGCTTGGCACATATAGGCTCCATCTTTTCAAGATCATAGGCATAAATGACCGAGACGTCCTTGCAACCTTTAAGTCTTGCCTTGAAAGAATAGGCAGATTGGCTGTTGACGTAACTGGTATCCTGCTTAAGGGTGCCGTCAATTACAACATGATGTTCGGCTTCGACCCGCTTCATCCTGATCTCGTAGAAAGCCCGACGTTTGGCTCCGTCTTCTCCTACCTCAGTGAAAAGTTTGACCAATCGGTTAGCAGAAAGACAACAATCAGGATGAAAGCGACGAATGAAATTTCTCCCGTATTCTGAGGCTATTCTTCTGCACTTGGTCCCGGGATCT
>CALBLB010000369.1 GCA_937896115.1 uncultured Succinatimonas sp. | reverse complement strand
ATGAATTCCAAAAAGGCTTTGAGGTTGTTTTTAAAGCGCAACAACAGATCATCTGCAAGCTTTGCCTGCAGATCTGAGAGTTTTTGCAATTCTTGCTGCTCTGATGAAATGTCGGTCATAGGCTCTCCTTCAAACTTATTTCAGGATAGCACAAGAGCGCCTTCACCAGGCTTTGTAACTTAAGCTACAAAGCCTAGGGCAACTAACTGCTCACTGTTTTAGCGTGTCGGTGATATCGTAGCCAAACCAGGTGGTGCTGATACGACCGAAATTGCCGTTTTGTTGCACCAACTTGAGACCGCGGTTGATTTCCTTGAGCATCTCAGGGTGATTTTTGCTGACGGCTATTCCGTAGTATTCCTTGTCCACATCCTTATCGATGTGTGCAGAAGCAAATTTGGTGCCGTCTTGGTGACGAGACAGGAAGAAATCGTTGACCGGCATGTCGTTGATGACGGCCGAGCACCCGCCGCGCTCTAATTCAAGATAGGTTTCAGGAGGAGAATTGAACTGACGCAACTGGGCGTTAGGGAAATGCTTTTGGGCAAACATGGCCCCGGTGGTCCCTATCTGTACACACAGCTTCTCACCGTCTAATTTTCTGTAATCCTTAAACTTTTGAGCATTCCCAGCTTGCGTAAGGTAAGTTAAGCCGCATAAATAATAAGGATCTGAGAAATCGACTTTCTTGGCGCGCTCAGGAGAAATGGTAAATCCTGAAATGATGACGTCGATGCCGTCGGTAAGCAGTGCCGGAATAAGACCGTCGAAAGGATAAACTCTGACATTTACCTTGTAGCCTAGATCGGATCCGATCTGGCGGATGAGATCGATGTCAAAGCCGGTGATTTGACCGTTCTTGTCTATATAGGTAAAAGGTGCGAAAGCCCCTTCACAACCTACGTTCAGAACTTTGTCGGAAACTCCCGCTTGGGAGGTAAATGCGGTGCCGAGCATTGCCAAGGCCACCGCTGATCCCATCAAGGATCGCATAGAGATTTTCATAGATGGCAGCTCCGTTTAACTTCTTTATATTTTAGCCAAAAAGAGCGCAGGCGACTTAAGTAAATTTTTTGGTTAAGCAAAGGTGCGGATATCGCGCGGTAAAAACACGGTTAAACGGCGTTTAAAGACAGATCCTTTAAAAAATCGTAGCAAAGTGGCTTGCGGCATTCATTAAAGAGTATTCATATATACGAAAAGCGTTCGTATATATGAACTATTCATCACTATGAACCTTTTCTGTGTACTGAGTCTAACATTTTGTAAAATTTATTAACTAATATTCAATACAAGAAAAATGAGTCAACGCTGTTTCAAGGTCGTATTTATGAACACCGCTTCTGCTGAGAATCAAAAATTGGTTAAGTCGGTAGCCAGGACCATAGATGCGTTGTTGCTTTTTGTCAATTGCTCAAAATACCTGACCTTGCAGGAGATAAGTTCGATGATGGGCTTGCCCAAAAGCAGCGCCTTTGAACTTATCCACACCATGCTTAAAAAAGGGATCATCGAGTATAAAAGTCCTGATCACAAACTTTACGGTTTGTCGATGCTGGCCTTTGAAATAGGCAGTTCGGTGGTGGATCGTCTGGGGGTTACCGATGTCTCAAGACCTTATATTCAGGAATTAAACCGCAATACCGGCGGAACAGCTTTTTTGGGCGTTGAAGATCACGGTCAGGTAGTTTACA
>CALBLB010000368.1 GCA_937896115.1 uncultured Succinatimonas sp. | reverse complement strand
CTGAGATCAAAAAATCAGATCTTTTACGCTACTTTTCTCAGTTTCCCACTGCCTATTTTCTGCACTATTCTCATCAGGAAGTGCATTGGCACATACGTAATATTCTGCGTTACAAAGATCGTGCTCATCCTCTCATCCTCTTTGCTCAGCACGGCAGTTTGGGAACCGAGTTACTCGTCTACTACCGCAGCGCCTCACCGTTATTTTTTGCTCAGGTAACCGCGGCTATGGCTCTTAAACATCTTAATGTTTACAGTGCACAGATTTTCAAAACTCATCACAGCCATATGTTGTGTACCATCAAATTTCAAACAAGAAAAAACCAGCCTTTGGATAACGACAGGTTACACAGCCTGCGTAAATCCATATTGGCTCAACTAGAAAAGAATGAATGCTCCGTCAAGGTAACGCGCGATGCTGCCCATATTTTTGACGTAACGCCTAAAGTTAAATTTCTCAATGAAGAGGAAGCTTCTCATTCATCAGTTGAAATTTCATGTCTTGACGGAGAAGGACTGTTGGCAAAAATCGGTATGACGCTAGGAGAAAGCGGCTGTCTTATTACCGCAGCCAGGATCACCACTACGGGAGAACGGGCAGACGATTTTTTCACCGTTACCGACTTAGACGGTATGCCGCTTGACGAGAATAAAAAGAATGAACTTACCAAGGCTTTGTATCGAGCCTTGGAAGAGTAAAGGCTACCTGAATTTTTTCTGGGTAGAGATTTTGTAAACAGGAGATATCGATGTCTACCAAAGATTTGCAGGGGATCATCGACGCTGCTTTTGAAGAGCGCGCCACCCTTAATCTGTCCAATGCCTCTTCAGAGGTGAAGAATGCCGTAAACGACGTCTTAAACGGTCTTGATAACGGTTCACTGCGCGTTGCCGAAAAAAAAGACGGTGAATGGATCACCAACCAGTGGATAAAAAAAGCAGTTTTACTTTCATTCAAGCTTCACGGCAACGAAATCACCCAGATCCCAGGCGGTGCCTACTACGATAAAGTTCCGCTCAAATTCTTAGGTTACGACGCAGAACGCTTCGAACGCGAAGGTCTGCGCATCTGCCCGGGTGCGGTGGTACGTCGCGGAGCATTTATTGAACCTACAGCCGTACTCATGCCTTCGTTCGTGAACATAGGTGCACACGTGGGAGCCGGAACCATGGTAGATACTTGGGCTACCGTCGGCTCTTGTGCCCAAGTTGGTAAAAACGTACATATTGCAGGCGGCGCCGGCATAGGCGGTGTACTGGAACCGGTACAAGCCAATCCGACCATCATTGAAGACAATTGCTTTATAGGTGCACGCTCCGAAGTTGTTGAAGGATGTATTATCGGTGAAGGCTCGGTGATCTCCATGGGCGTATTCATAGGTAAATCAACTCGCATCTACGATCGCACCACCGGTGAAACCACTTACGGTTACGTTCCTCCCCACTCTGTGGTAGTAGCCGGCAATTTGCCTTCAAAAGACGGCAAATACTCTCTCTACGCTGCCATCATCGTTAAACACGTTGATGAAAAGACCTTATCCAAAGTAGGGATCAACAGTCTGTTGCGTGAAGTTCAAAGCGAAATTCACGGCTGATCACATTCTCCACAAGCCCCCGTACAGGGGGGCTTGCCTTCAGTCAGGATCTGCATCCTCCAAACTTTCATCGGGGAACTCGTCGTGATCATAATTTAGATTAAGCAGAGCGTTAGTTTGCATCTGCAGTGCTATTCCCCTGACAAAGGCAGCTCTCCAGCTTGAGATGATCCCCTGATCTTTTAACTTTTCCGTATATGCATATAAGGCATCATAAAATTTTGCCCAAAGTTGTGAAAGAGAACGCAAGAGCAGCGCATCTTGATCGCTTACCTGCTCTATAGCGACAAGCCTTGTTTCAAGCTCGCTTTCATAAGTTCTCCTGTTGTGAGCATTTTCATAATCACAAATATCCGGATCACGGCTGGCAACGCACTGACGTTGCAAGAAATAATCGCCAAAACCGTAGGTCTTATATAAAGACAGCAACGTCAAGGAAAGTTTTGAACGCAATTTAACTCCAACGGCATCATCAGGACTGTCTTGAGAGAAAACCGAATGCTGCCAAGCTTTGGCAAACTCATCCCAACGTTTGAACACTTCGTTTAGTTCTTGGTTTTTAAGCCCGAAACTGTCAAGATCTGCGTTGACTCCTTTTATGCATTCATCAGATCCGAAGAAAAATTCGCTGCCGTTTTCTCCGTCAAAAAAAGAACAAACCGCCTCCAATCTGTCGTTACTGGTAAGCTTGCCGTCACTGCCCTGTACAAATGCATTTTCCTGTTTAAAACTTACCCCTTCAGGCATTCCCGCAAGACGCCAGATCCTAAGCAACATGGTGCGATAAATTATAGGACGCAGGGCCAAAGCCTGTTTTACTTGCGGCAGCGCAGAAGAAAATTCGCGATAAAATTCACTCCATTCCTTAAGAGCAGCTTCTATCTTTTCAGAAGTATTAAGCGAGCCTGCTACCTTACGCATAAGCACGGCGGTATATTTCAAGGCTTCAAGTTCATAACGACTGTCCACATCATATAAAAGCGTGGTGGGATCTCCTTCGTATGCTTTGATATCGAAATAAGATTTGGGTTCGTCGCTTAAACTGCGTTCTCCTATAAGGGAGTAAAGCATTAAATTCCATTCACGACCGTCAGCTCTGACATCTTTTAGTACGCTCTGCCCGGGAACCATATCCACAGCTTCATTCCAAAGCTTTTCATATTTTTTAAAATGTGATTTTTTTTGATTAAAGAGAGCATCCAAAAAAGACAAAGGACCGCGTCCTGCATGCTGATAAAAACGATCAAGCGCAAATTTGCATGCCGACGATTGAGGTAAGAAAACAAAATGTCCGTTTTTTACTTCGGTGCACAACTCATCATAATTGATATCGCCGCTTTCGCGTTTAAAGCCGCCGTTTGGCCACAGCATGGCCGATACCAAGGGAACATTGCACTGATAAGAGTTATTAAGACATAAAGCAGTACACTCTGAAGCCACCTTACGCATGGTAAGCTCGGCTCCCGTCATGGGTACTGTAAGTTTTGACGGTACCCCCATGTATTCGGCATCTTCATTACTGAATTCAAAGCTGAGTTCGGGACTGTCACGAAGGGAAACAATCAAATCCTGATCTACCTGAAATTCAAGCGAATTACCTGATACCTCTGCATAAACCAAAGTGTTTATGGTGTCTGAAGACACTTTAACTTGGATCACTATATCGTTGTCGCAACTTTTAGGCAGGAGCAGAGTAAAACGATAGGCATATCCGGTATTTTTAGCACACAGCACCGTCTGCAGTTGAGTGGTATTCTTGGTGTTGATGAAAGCCGATACTTCGGACTGATCCTGCGGATAATGCAATTCGCCGGCCTCCCAGACAGGAGCGGCCGCACCGTTTGACGCCATAAACGTCAAAGCACAGACGAACAGCGGCAAACCCTTCATTTTGTTAAACCTCCGTTTGCCGCTAAGTATACGCTTTGCCTATAAAAAAACTTAATGATTAAAGCTTAATCAGAATAAAAAAATCCCCGGTACACTGCCGGGGATCATCATCAAATTTACGATCAGACTATGCTTAACCGCCGAAGTTATCGAAGAAGATGGTATCGTCTTCTACACCCAGAGAGTGGAGCATATTGACTGCAGACTTGGTCATCATCGGAGGTCCGCACATATAGTACTCACAATCCTCAGGATTCTTATGGGATTTGAGGTACTGCTCATACAACACGTTGGCAATAAAGCCGGTCAGACCGGTCCAGTGATCTTCAGGACGAGGATCGGACAAAGCCAAATGCCAGGTGAAGTTAGGATGCTCTTTGGCCAACTGGTTGAACTCATCCACGTAGAAAGCTTCACTTAAGGAACGGGCACCGTACCAGAAGGAAATGCGACGTTTAGAGTTCAAACGTTTCAACTGATCAAAGATGTGAGAACGCATCGGAGCCATACCGGCACCGCCGCCGATGAACACCATTTCGTTATCGGTATCCTTAGCAAAGAATTCACCGAAAGGACCGGAAATGGTGACCTTGTCACCGGGTTTCAAACTCCAGATGTACGAAGACATGATACCGGGCTTGGCACCGGGCACATTAAACGGCGGAGTAGCCAGACGCACGTTCAACATGATGAGGCCTTTCTCTCCTGGGTAGTTAGCCATGGAGTAAGCACGAATGGTCGGAGTATCAACCTTTGAAACCAGCTTGTCAAAGCCGAAGTGCAGGAATGCACCCTTAAACTGAGGCTCGATATCGAAGTCCTTGTAATACACGGTATGAGCAGGAGCTTCGATCTGAATGTAGCCGCCGGCACGGAAAGGAACTTCCTCTCCATCAGGCACCTTAAGACGCAATTCCTTGATGAAGGTTGCCACGTTATGGTTGGAAATGACGGTGCATTCCCATTTCTTCACGCCGAATACGGAAGCCGGAAGTTCGATGTTGATGTCGTTCTTCACGGATACCTGACAGGCAAGACGCCAACCTTCTTTGATCTGACGTTTGGTAAAGTGTGAATACTCGATAGGTAACACACTGCCGCCGCCTGAAGTCACTTTAAGCTTACACTGACCGCAAGCACCGCGACCACCGCAGGCAGAAGAAACGAAAATGCCTTTGTCGGAGATGGTGTTAAGCAACTTGCCGCCTGCCGGAGCCTTAAGCGACAACTTGGGATCGCCGTTGATCCCAATGGTTATGTCACCGGAGCTGACGAGGAATTTCTTCGCAACGACAATCACGGTAACCAGTACGGCGATGATCACGACGAACATCAAAACGCCGTATAAGATTGTATTCATGACTCCTCTCCCTTAAAGCTGAATACCAGAGAAGGACATAAAGCCGATGGCCATAAGTCCTGCAGTGATAAAGGTTAAAGGCAGACCGTTGAGTCCTGCAGGAGCATCGGCATATTTGAGCTTCTCGCGAATTGCAGCGAGCAACACAATGGCCAATGCCCATGAACCGCCTGAACCTAAGGCATAAACCACGGATTCGGCGAAATTGTAATCACGCTGGACCATGAAGGACACACCGGCGAAGATCACGCAGTTAACGGTGATGAGCGGCAAGAAAATACCCAAAGCAGCATAGAGCGAAGGCACATACTTGTCGAGGAACATCTCAAGAACCTGAACCAATGCGGCGATCACGCCGATGTAGGTAATGAAGCTTAAGAACGACAGGTCAAGACCTGGGATCAAAGCATCCGGTTTTAAGATGTAAGTATTGATGAGGTTGTTCACGGGAACAGCCAGCACCTGCACCATGATCACGGCAGCGCCCAAACCTGCGGCAGTAGTAACTTTCTTTGACACGGCAAGGAAAGTACACATACCCAAGAAGAAGGCCAAGGCCATGTTCTCGATGAAAACACTCTTAATAAAGAGGGAAATGTAATGTTCCATTATCAGTAATCCTCCCTGTGAGTGTCGTACTCTTTAGGCTCCTGCAGATCCTTACGGAAGGTCTTTACCAGCCAAATCAAAGATCCGAGCAGGAAGAAAGCGCAAGGAGGCATCACGAGGAAGCCGCAGGGCACATACCAACCACCGTTGTTAACGGTAGGCAGAACGGTCAAACCGAACCAAGTGCCTGAGCCGAAGATCTCACGAATGGAACCGACAACACAGAGCACCAGAAGGTAGCCAAGACCGTTGCCCAAACCATCTAACAACGAAGGAATGGGCGGGTACTTCAAGGCAAAACCTTCGGTACGTCCCATCACGATGCAGTTGGTGATGATAAGACCGACGTACACAGACAACTGTTTGGACAGATCGTAAGCAAAAGCGCGCAGGATCTGGTCAACCAAAATCACCAAAGAGGCAATGATGGTCATCTGTGCAATGATACGCACGCTTCCTGGAACCAGGGAGCGTACCAAAGACACGCAGAAGTTGGCTAGTGCGGTAACAGCCGTCACCGACAAGCCCATCACGAATGCGGTCTTCATGTTGGAAGTCACAGCCAAAGAAGAGCAGATACCCAAAACCTGAATCATCACCGGGTTATTGGCGATGAGAGGCTCAAGGAAGGTCTCCTTTGCGCTGGGAACTTTTAAAGCTTCGCTCATTTAAGGATCTCCCCCTTGCTGAGATTCTGCAGGAAAGGCTGATATGCCTTACCCAGCCAGAAGTGTGAGAAACCGTCGACACCGGCACTGGTCAGAGTGGCACCGGACAGGGCATCGATATCGAAGTCCTTGCCTGCACCTTCGTGATCAGGATGCTTGGTTACACGGAACTTGTAGGCACCGGATTGATCGTTGATCTTCTTATCAACCCACAAAGCCTGCCAACGAGGGTTCTCAATTTCACCGCCCAAGCCCGGAGTTTCGCCGTGCTCGTAGAAAGTAACACCTTTAATGGTATTACCGTCTTTGGGATCTACTGCGACATAACCGTATACGGTTGACCACAGAGCCTGACCGTAGAAAGGAACAATGACGCGAACCACATTGCCCTGATCATCCTTTGAGAAGTAGACCGGCATAAGCTTAGAAATGGTCTTGATCTTGGCAAAATCGTCAGAAGCAGGAATAGCTATGCTTGACTCGGGCTTCTTTGACAATGATTTGAAATCAAAAGCATCGATTTCTTCGGCACTCTTGCCTTCGTCAGCCAATACGCCTTTCTGAACATCTACCAGATGAGCCTCGATGTGCTTCTTGTAGGTGTCAGCAACGCTGCCCTGCACGTCGAAACCTGAAACCTTCAGAATGTTGATCTGACGGTCGTTGGCAACGGCGGCTGCTTTGTAAGGATTCAAAGCCACTACGGCACTTGAAACCAACACCGAGCAAACCAAGCAGAAGCAAATGATGACGATAAACGTACCAAGTACGGAGTCTTTATTGAACTTAGACACGGATACGTCTCCTCTTGATATTGCGCTGAGTTGCCAGGTAGTCAAACAGAGGAGCCCAGCAGTTAGCGAACAGAATAGCGAGCATCATGCCTTCGGGGTAAGCCGGATTCACGACGCGGATCAGGACAACCATAAATCCGATGAGGAGACCGAATGCCCATTTGCCGCCGTTGGTGAAGGAGCTTGAGACGGGATCAGTAGCCATAAATACGGTACCGAAAGCGAAACCGCCCAACACGAAATGCCAGCTAAACGGCATGGAAAACATCTGATTGGTGTCAGAACCGATGGCGTTTAAAGCATATGAAGTCAGGAAAGCGCCGACAACCACGGCCAACATGATCCTCCAGGAAGCAATTCCGGTAACGAGGATGATGAAAGCGCCTACCAGGATCATCAGAGTTGAACCTTCGCCCATGCAACCAGGAATATTGCCTAAGAAGGCATCCATCCAGGAAATGGCGTTGCCGGATGCGTCTTTCAGGGCGTCAATGCCGCCTTCTGCCCACTGGGCAAGAGGGGTAGCACCTGAATATCCGTCAACAGGTACCCAGCAGTTGGTTCCGGAAATATATGCAGGATATGCAAAGAACAAGAACGCACGACCGACTAAGGCAGGGTTCATGAAGTTGCGGCCGGTACCGCCGAACATTTCCTTACCCACGAGCACTCCGAAGGAGATGCCCAAGGCAGCCTGCCACAAAGGCAGAGTGGGAGGAACGATGAGGGCAAATACGATTGAGGTCACGAAGAAACCTTCGTTGATCTCATGCTTGTGCACTATGCAGAACAACACTTCCCAGAAAGCACCGACGGCAAATACCACGATGTAGATGGGCAGGAAATAAATGGCCCCCAACAACATCTTGCTGTAAATACCGGCATCGCTGCCTAAGGTACCGCCTAAAAGCTGTAACAGCGCGTAGTGATAATCTGCGCTGAACAGACTGTAGGAAGTATTGACCACGTTGGCGGCGTTTTCACCCAATGAAGCAATGGCCTGAACAGTACCGTTGCCCACGTTGTACCAACCCCAGAACATGGCAGGGAATACGGCCAGCCAAACGATGATCATGATGCGCTTCATATCAGTAAAATCGCGCACATGAGTTCTGCCGGTGGTCACTCTGCCTGAGCTGTACAAAAAGGTGAAGGTGCCTTCAAACAAAGGATAGAAGTATGAAAGCAAACCGCCCTTGGTGAACAGCAGGGAGTATTTCTTTAACAGATCAAGTAACACTTGCTTAACCCTCCACTTCGATCTTGGTCAGGCTTCTGCGCAACAGAGGACCAAAGTCGATCTTGCCGGGGCACACATAGGTGCACAGTGCAACATCTTCTTCAGAAAGCTCAAGTATGCCCAAAAGCTTGGCCTGATCGGTATCGTTGATGTCGATGGCACGCATAAGCATGGTGGCCTCGACGTCAAGCGGCATAACCTTCTCGTAGGCGCCTATAGGCATGATAGGACGCGGACCGCCGTTTAATGCGGTATTGAAGGTATATGACGAAGGCTTGATGAATCCTGACAGGAAGGCACGGGTTACGGAATGACGCTTGGCGCCAATACCGCACCAGTTGACGAGGAAGAACTCGTTGTTATTGCCTTCTTCGATGAAAGCTACAGCCTGATGGAAACGTCCAAGATAGTTAAAAGGAGCTTCCACTTTGTTGCCGTAAAGTACTGAGCCTGAGATCACGCGTACGCCCTGCTTTGAAGGCTTGAACTCACCTGCGGCAAGCTCATTTATATCAGCGCCCTGATAGGTTCTGACAAGACGCGGCTCTTTGGCCATAGGACCGCCTAATGCGACCACGCGCTGACCGTAATACTCACCTTCGGTAAAGAGATGGCCGATGGCGATCACGTCTTGATAGCCTATATGCCAAACAGTCTTGGTCTCTGAAACCGGATCAAGATAGTGGATGTGGGTACCGGCAAGTCCTGCAGGGTGCGGTCCTTCGAAGGATTCAACTTGGAAGCCTCAGGCACCGGCAAATCGCGTGCATCTTTGCAGACGTAAACGGGCATGTCGCCTATGCGGCTTAACACCTTGACACCGTTCTTGAAAGCTTCGGCATCGGCATCGATGACCACCTTGGCGTCGGCTGCCAAAGGATTGGTATCCATGGCAGTGACAAAGATGGAGTGCGGCAAAGTGCCGACTTTAGGGCTCTTGTCAAAAGGACGGGTGCGGAACGCTGCCCACATGCCGGCCTCAAGGAGCTCATCGATGACATCTTTCGAGGACAATTCCAGCAGCTTGTCGGCAGGAGTCTTCTTAAACTCCACGCTTTCGCCGTTGGGATCAGCCTGAATGACGATTGACTGGAAAACACGACGTTCGCCGCGATTGACTGCTTTGACAGTACCTGCAACCGGAGCGGTAAAGCGTGTCCCAGGATTCTTCTTATCTTCAAAGAGGACCTGACCTTTCTTAACTTGCTGGCCGGCCTCCACTGCCATCGAAGGACGCATTCCAATGTAATCAGGACCCATAAGAGCCACTGTTGTTACCTTGGGACCGTCGCTGATGGTCTGTGCAGGCTTGCCACCAATAGGTAGATCCAATCCTTTTTTGATTTTGATCATAGGTGACGACTTCCAACTTAAAATTCTTTGCAGAAGCGGATCTGCAAAGATGCCGTACCCGCTAAAAGATCACGGAAAAACCGTTATTTTCATGCGGGCGCAAAAATACGTTGTAAATTTTATCACAAAAAGGAGGTTAGGCTGAGTCACACTTTAGCCAATACACGCTGACATGTCACAAATAAAAAGAATGTTAGCCAGGGCTTATCGTTCAAGCTCCAGACGCGATCGCCGCCAAAAGAAAAAATGATCGGAAACGTTTGCTGTTTTACTAAGAAATTAAATAAAAATGTAACTTTTTTACAAATGAGCAGCAGATCGGCAGCGACGCTTTCTAAGCGGAGCTATTTTAAAAAGTAGCAACATTCCGGGAATACAAAGCACGGTGCAAAGCCAGAAAAAATTCTCCCACCCCAAATTTTCCACCAGAAAACCGGTGGCCGCATTACAAAATGTACGCGGAAGAGCGGAAAGCGAAGTCAGGAGAGCAAACTGTGTTGCAGTATAGGTTTCATTGGTTTGAGAGGCTATAAAAGACACGAATGCCGCAGTTCCCAATCCAGCTCCCAAAGACTCGGCACCTATGACCAAAGAAAAAAGCCATAAAGGCGGGATCCCCTGTTCACCGTTTCTGGCAAGGACGGCAAATAAAAACACGGTGATCATTTGTCCAAAACCGAACAACCACAAGGCCCTGCCTATGCCGATACGTAGCATCAGCATTCCGCCAAGAAGTCCCCCTGTTACGGTTGACCATAAACCTACGTTTTTAGCAATTACGCCTATGGTCATGAGATCGTATCCTAGATCTATATAAAAAGGAGTAGCCAAAGCCGTAGCCATAGAATCGCCGAGTTTATAAAGAAATACAAAGGCGATGATTAAAATCGCATGAAAAATACCGCGTCTTTTTAAGAATTCTCTCCAAGGATCGATTACAGCGGCTTTTAAGGTTTTGGGCACGCAATTGGCTTTCTTTTCATGCGCAAAAAACGTGGCCAAAACTCCCGGGACCATACACAGTGCGGTGACTACAAAAACACTGTGCCAGGAACAATACTGCGCCAAAACCAATGACAGACCGCCTGGAACGAGACCTGCCACTCGATAGGCATTTACAAACAGAGAATTGCCAAGTCCCAGCTCTTCGTCATCTAAAAACTCCCTTCTGAAAGCATCGATGGCTATATCCTGAGTGGCACTAAAAAATGCTACGGCCAAGGCTAAAAAAGCTATCACCGACAGATGAATTTTTGGGGAGAAAAATCCTATAAGAGCAATTGAAATTATCAATAAACACTGACTTACCAGGATCCACCCGCGTCTTCTGTCTAAAAAAGGAACAGCGTAGCGGTCAATAAAAGGGGACCAAAGAAACTTCCAGGTATAAGGGATCATAAGCAGCGAAAAAAGCCCGATCTGTTTTAAATCGGTACCCTCGCTGCGCAAAAAAGCAGTAAGTAAGGTTAACAGCACATAAAGAGGCATTCCCGAAGAAAATCCAAGAGCCAGGCAAAGCCCCATTTTCAGCGAGAAAATCCGCCCCCAAAAAGCATGCAGGTGCTGCATTGCCAGTTTTAGTCTCTGAAGTTTTCATACTGCAGAGGTTGTTCAAAACCTGCAGCACGAACCAAGGCAATGGCTGATTGCAGATCGTCACGTTTTTTCCCAGTTACGCGTACGGCATCATCGAAAACTTTGGGATCGACTTTAAGTTTGGCATCTTTGATAGTTTTGATGATCTTTTTGGCAAGCTCTCTGTCAATACCCTGTTTAAACGTCACCTTTTGAATGGAACGTTTACCTGAGCGGGATACTTCGGAAAACTCGGCACTGGCAGCTTCAATACCCCGCTTGGCCAATTTTTGTCTTAAGATCTCATCCATCTGCTGGATATGAAATTCTTCAGGGGCATCCAACTTGACACTGAGATCCTCTTTTGACAAGGAAAAAGAAGATTCCGTACCGCGAAAATCGTAACGCGAAGAAAGTTCGCGGGAGGCATTGTCCACAGCATTTTGGATCTCATCTTTTTTCACTTTGGAAACTATGTCGAATGAAGGCATGATCCTGCTCCTTTGAAAATCAAACTAAAAAACTCTGCAATCTTTCCAAGATCCCTTCAGGATCAAGTTTCAGACGCTTTAATATAGCCGCACGGGAATCCTCCATCTCAAACTCATCGGGGATCCCCGCCGTAAGCACCCGGCAAGAGTAAGAGCGCTCTTCAAAATACCGGGCAATCTCTTCACCTATCCCCCCCTGTACTGCCCCTTCCTCAACGGACAGCAGAACTTCATGGTGGTTGGCAAGCTCGTCTAATAAGGCAAGATCAAGCGGTTTTACAAAACGCATATCCGCCAAAGTGATCTCTTTTTCACGGCAAAGCTCATACAAATCATGAGCTACTGGACCAAAGGCTGCAATCGCAACCTTTTTACCTGAATTTAAGATCCTGCCCTGACCTATTTTTAAGGTTTCATGCGTGGAAATATAATCTCCTGATCGCTCCCCCATGGCTCTTGGGAAACGCACCACCGCAGGATGATTAAGTCTGTAACCGGTGTTGAGCATGCGATACTGCTCATCGAGATCCGACGGCACCATGATCACAAGATTTGGTACCGTACGTAAAAAAGCTATGTCATAGCAACCCTGATGAGTAGCCCCGTCAGGACCTACGATCCCGGCTCGGTCAACTGCTAAAAGCATGGGCAGATCCTGCAAAGCAAAATCATGGATCACGCCGTCATAAGCTCGTTGCAGGAAAGTTGAATACATATTTACCACCGGGTGCAATCCGCCTGCTGCAAGCCCCGAAGCGAAGATCATCGCATGCTGCTCTGCGATCCCCACATCAAAAAACTGTTTGGGGAAACGCTTGGCAAAATCGTTCATTGCCGAACCTACGCGCATGGCAGGGGTAATACCGGCAAGCTTAGGATCATCTCTGGCAGTGTCACAAATCCAGCGCCCAAACCCTGCTGAAAAAGTCTGATCCTGCTTGGGATTTTCCTGAATTCCAAGATCAGGATCGAATACCGGTACACCGTGATATCCGGTAGGATCCTGCTCTGCAGGTGCATATCCTTTACCTTTTTTGGTAAATACATGCAAAAACTGCAACCCGCCCAATTCACGCAGATTTCTCAATACCGCAATCAGTGTACGTACATCATGACCGTTGATCGGCCCCGAATAATGAAATCCCAGCTCCTCAAAAAGAGTACCCGGCATTACCATGCCTTTGACATGCTCTTGAGCTCTCATGGCAAAATCGCGTATGGCCGGAAGTTTTCTTAAAACCTGTTCGCCGCCTTTTACCAGTTTTACATAATGAGGATTTGCCAGGATCTTATTTAATCCGCTGGCCACGGCTCCCACGTTATGGGAAATACTCATCTCATTGTCATTTAAGATCACCAATAAATTGAGATCTTTATAGGCACCGGCATTATTCAACGCCTCGTAAGCAGCCCCTCCTGACAGTGCACCGTCACCGATGACTGCTACGGTACGAGTTTGTTGTCCTTGGTACTTGGCCGCCATTGCAAGCCCCAAAGCAGATCCCACCGAAGTTGAAGCATGACCGGTAGTCAGCAGATCATAAGGAGTCTCTCCGCGCCAGATAAAAGCATGCAAACCGTCACGACGGCGTATGGTTTTAAGCTCACGGCGGTGTCCGGTCAAAATTTTATGGGGATAAGCCTGATGTCCTACATCCCATACCAATTTGTCATTCGGTGTATCAAATACATAGTGCAAGGCTACGGCCAATTCCACTGCGGCAAGACCTGAAGCTAAATGTCCTGCAGTTTTACTTACGGTATCGATAAGATATTCACGCAGTTCCGTACACAGATCCGGCAATTCACTCTCAGGCAATGCCCTCAGATCCTGAGGGCTGTCGATACGATCCAAAAGCGGGGTTGAAAGTTCTTTCACTCAATGATCCCTGCTTACGGTAAAGTCTGCAAACGAAGATAACACTGAAGTATCCCCATCAATAGTCTTCAAAGCATCTTTGGCTTTTTGCGCGCATTCTTTGGCAAAATCTTTAGCCTTATCTATACCCAAAAGAGCAGGATAAGTACTCTTTTCAAGGGCAATGTCAGCTCCGGCAGTTTTTCCCATAACCGCCGTATCGCCTATGACATCCAAAACATCATCCCAAACCTGAAAAGCAAGTCCCACCCATTTTGCATAGTCATCAAGATCCGAGCATATTGCTTCGCTTACATGCTTGCATGCATATGCTCCCATAAGCACTGCTGCACGGATAAGAGCACCGGTTTTTTTTGAGTGCAGAACTTTAAGTTCATCAAGCCCCAAATGCTTTTTTTCCGCCTCAAGATCCAAAGCCTGTCCGCCGCACATACCGGAATATCCGGCATTTACCGCCAGGATACTGGTAAGTTTTGCAACCGATGAATCACTAAGACCTGAATTTTTATCTGCGAGGAATTGAAAAGCCAAAGCCTGCAAAGCATCTCCTGCAAGCAGTGCTCCTGCCTGACCGAATTTTACATGTACGGTCGGATGTCCACGACGCAATTTGTCATTGTCCATCTCCGGCATATCGTCATGTATCAATGAATATGAATGCACGCACTCAACAGCAGCCGCCACATAATCGAGTTTCTCTTCAGTCTGCCCCAGAAGTTTACCCGTTGCATAAACCAAAAGAGGTCTGGCACGTTTGCCTCCCAAGAGCAAAGCATACTTCATGCTCTCTTTTAGCCTCGGCGCTGCATCATCAAGAGAATCGATGTAGCCGTGCATAAAATCGGTAACGCGTGAGGCCGCGTAAGGCGCAAACTGTTCTAAATTCATATTTGGAAATTTCTTTTAAACAAGCGGCCATTGCCTGAAAAACAATGGCCGCCGTACTCTTCCCCGTCATTGAGGTTAAAAAGGAGGTTGGTCTTCATCTTCTGAAGGATTAAATGAAACATCGTCTTCGTAAGCTGAAGGTTCTTCGTTCTTTGTACCTATGATCTTGGCAGCTTCCTCTTTGGCATAAGTGATTTTTTGAGTCATTTCATCCAAAGATTTTTTGCAGGATGCCGCCAATTTCATGCCTTCGGTATAGGAGGCTATGGCATCGTCGATATTCATCTGTCCGCTCTCAAGCTTGGTAACTATGGACTCAAGTGCATTAAGTCCTTCTTCAAGCGTTGACATGGTGCCTTTACTTTCTGCCATAACCGTCTTCCTATAAACAAAGAAGCAATTTACAAACGTTACGAACGCCCTAAGAACGCAAGGTTGCGCCGAACTTATCTGTCGCGGCCTTGACGATACGCTCTGCCACTGCGTCCACATCCTGATCTTCAAGCGTACGTTCACGATTTTGCAAAATAACGCCCAAAGCGATACTGCGGCAGTCGCACAATCTTTCATCTTCGAACACATCAAAGACACGGCACTCGCTTAAAAGGCTTCCGGCTTCTTCACGGATTAAAGCAACCAGATCGCTTACAGCTACCTGCTTTGAGATCACGAAAGCAAAATCGCGACGCACGGAAGGGAACTTCGAAAGCGGTTCATAAAGCGGGATCTTGCGGCAAGCCAAAGCATTGCGGGCAATTTCAAATACTCCCGTGGGAACTCTCAACCCCAAAGCTTTCTGAGCCAAAGGATGCAACATGCCCACAAAACCTACTTTTTTACCGTCAAGATAGACATCTGCGCCCTGCCCCGGGTGCAAAGACTTTTCTTCGGTACGTTTGAACTCAAAATCATCATGACGGCAGGTGATGTCCAAAAGTTTTTCCAAGGCTCCCTTGATATCAAAGAAATCGATGTTGCGGGAAGTCTCTGACCAATTTTCGCTGTGAACATCTCCTGAGATCACCGCTGCCACCATGCTCTCCTGACGTACGCCGTTTTCAGCCTTTTCGTCTGTTATGTAGGACAAGCCCTGCTCAAACAAACGCACGCGCTTTTGCTGACGGTTTTGATTGTACTTTACAGCCTGGCACAATGCGGCAAGCAAGGTGGTACGCATGGCCGAAAGTTCAGGAGAAATAGGAGCTGTGAGCATCAAAGGTTTTACCTCTGAAAACACCTTAAGATACTCAGGGTTGGTAAATGAATAAGTAATGGCCTCATTAAAGCCGGCATCTGCCAAAGTATGCTTGATAAGGGTATCACTTACCTGCTCTTCCGGCATGGAAGCCATATTCAAAGAGCCTTCCTGAACGGTATTGGGGATATTATCGTAACCGTAAATTCTGGCGACTTCTTCGATAAGATCTTCTTCGATTTCGATATCGAAACGGAAAGAAGGGGAGACAGCCGTAAAGCCGCCTTCAATCTTTTCAGGGGAGAGTTCAAGATTTTGCAAGATCTCGAACACCTTGTCAGAGTCAATATGCTCGCCCAAAACTTTTTCAAGTTTTTGCATGCGCAAGGTGATGGGGTTATGTACGGGCAAATTCTCAGAAGACACAGCCTCATTAACAGGACCTGCTTTGCCGCCTGCTATTTCAAGCAAAAGTGCCGTAGCTCTTTCGATGGCACGACGCTGATTATCGTGATCAACTCCGCGCTCATAACGGTGAGAGGCATCGGTATCCAGACCATACTGACGGGCACGGCCTTTGATGGCGTCGGGTGCAAAGAAAGCCGATTCTAACAACACATCGCTGGTATTGGCATCGATCCCTGAGTTTTCACCGCCGAAAATACCGGCCAAAGCCACCGGGCCCTGTTCATCGGCAATTACCAAGGTATTGGACTTTAAACTTAACTCATCACCTGACAAGACTTTGATTTTTTCACCGTCAGCAGCATTACGAACGATGATCCTGCCGTGCAATTTGTTCAAATCAAAAGAATGCAAAGGCTGGCAATACTCAAGCATGACGTAATTGGTTACGTCGACTATAGGAGAAACCGAACGTATACCGCAACGGCGCAGTCTCTCAGTCATCCACAAAGGACTCTTGGCGTTTTGGTTTACTCCGCGGATCACTCGGCATAAATAACGCGGGCAGGCTTCGGGATTTTGCAATTCAACTGCAAATTTATCCTCGATAACCGGAGCTACTGCAGAAACTTCAGGAGCTGCAAGTTTGGATCCTGAAAGTACGGCAACTTCCCTTGCTATACCCATGATCCCGAGACAATCGGCGCGGTTGGTGGTGAGATCGATATCGACGACTACATCGTCAAGTTTCATGTATTCATGTACATCAACCCCGATGGGAGCATCCTCAGGCAATTCGATGATGCCGTCAGATTCCTCGGCCATACCCAGTTCTTTATAGGAGCACAGCATGCCGTTGGATTCAACTCCGCGCAGCTTGCACGGCTTGATCTTAAGAGTACCGACCATCGCACCTTCAAGAGCACAGCAAACTTTAAGACCGGTGCGTACATTGGGTGCACCGCAAACTATTTGCAATTCCTCGCCGGTACCCGCATCTATCTTGGTAACGTGCATGTGATCAGAATCAGGGTGAGGCCAGCAATCTAAAACCTTGGCAACCACCACCTTAGAAAAATCGCCGCACACTTTGGAGCAAGTATCTACTTCAAGACCTGCCATGGTGATCTTGTCGCACAGTTCCTCAGCACTAAGCTGATTCGGAACCAATTCATCTATCCATTTTTTATTGAAAAGCATTTTTCTTTATCTTCCGTTAATTCCGTCAATGAGCTTAGGCAAACTGTTTTAAGAAACGCAGATCGTTTTCAAAGAAAGCACGCAAATCGTTAACGCCGTAGCGCAGCATGGTCAGGCGCTCAATGCCCATACCGAAGGCGGAACCGGTATATTTATCAGTATCGATACCCAAATTGCGCAACACGTTGGGATGGACCATACCGCACCCCAACACCTCAAGCCACTTACCGCCTTTGCGTCTTAAATCGACTTCGGCCGAAGGCTCGGTAAACGGGAAGTATGAAGGACGGAAACGAACTTCCAGTTCTTCCTCAAAGAAATTGAGCAGGAAGGAATGCAAAACGCCCTTAAGATCGGCAAACGAAACCTTCTCATCCACCACCAATCCTTCAACCTGGTGGAACATGGGAGTATGAGTCATATCATAGTCATTGCGGTATACGCGTCCTGGGGCAATGATACGGATAGGCGGCTTCTGAACTTCCATGGTACGGATCTGCACTGATGAAGTCTGAGAGCGTAACAGCAAACCGTTTTCAAGTTGGAAGGTATCGTGCGATGCTCGTGCCGGATGATTGGGCGGAAGATTCAAAGCATCGAAATTGTGATAGTCATCCTCGATTTCAGGACCGCCGACTACGCTAAATCCCATGGAGCCGAAAAGCTCTTTGATACGCTCAACGGTACGACTTACCGGATGTAAAGATCCCTCTTCGTCGCGTCTACCGCTTAAAGTGATATCCACGGTTTCTGATGAAAGCTTTTTCTCAAGCTCAGCTCTCTCTATGGCTTCACGACGAGCTTCCACCGCAGCAACCACAGCCTGCTTGGCTTCATTGATCACCGCACCGCGCGCAGGACGCTCCTCTTTGGAAAGCTTGCCAAGTTCGCGCATGAATTCGGAAAAAAGGCCTTTTTTGCCCAGATAGTCTACTCGTACGGCATCAAGCTCCTGAAGATCGGAGGCTGTTTCAGCTGCTTTAATGCCGTTTACCTTGGCTTCTTCTAATTTGTC
This sequence comes from uncultured Succinatimonas sp., assembly GCA_937896115.1. GTDB lineage: Bacteria > Pseudomonadota > Gammaproteobacteria > Enterobacterales > Succinivibrionaceae > Succinivibrio. Next base: position 2,113 of record CALBLB010000368.1, on the reverse strand, counting down.
CATATTTTTTGACTTACCAAATTGTTACAAGCTTTTCAAAGCAAATCCACGCCTTGTTAGGTTTTAAAACATCTTTTAAAACGTCAAAGCTTAAAATTCTTTCGGCTGTGCACACTATTTAATAACCGTTGCTCTAGTATTTGTCATCATTGCAAACAAAGTGCGTTAAAAGCAAAAGTCTTGATTGTGAGCTTGACCGTGTTGTATTTTGTTTCGATCCCGCAATTATGCCATTTAATTGGACGTAATGGGAAAAATTTAGCTGACATTAGAGCTCAAGGAAGCGAAATAACCTAAATCTTAAAGTTGTCAACCCATGAACAAAGGGCACTGGTTAGCAAAATACTTTAGAAGAAACTTGAAAAAAATAGATGTACTTTTCGTACTGACATACTCTGCATGCCGATGTCCGGCAAGAACATGCACCCGATGTTTTTTTTAGACCGACTGCTTTTCCTAAAATGAACGATTTTTCAAACATTATCCATTTAAATGCCATCCTGCACGATTTAAGTTTTGAATTTTTAAAAAAAGAACTTCTGTTGGCAGGATATGCTGATCTTGAACCGTGCCACGGCGATCTCTTCTCCGTACTCTTTGAAAAAAAAGTAATGCCCTTGACTGAACTGGCTGTGTGTTGCGGTCGCAGTAAGTCTACGATCTCGGTAATGGTCAACAGTCTGGTTAAAAAAGGATACCTGTTAAAAAACAAAGATCCAGGATGTGCCCGCACTCTGCAAATCGAGCTTTCGGAAAAAGGGTTAAAACTTGAAAAAGTCTTCATATCCATCTCTCAAAAAATGCAGTCATTGATAAATGCATCTTTAAATGAAGCGGAACAACGCAAACTGGAGTTTGTACTGCAACGCCTTGCAAATTCCTTCAAAATTAACTTAAATAACAATTAGTTGTTTTAATAAATAAAAAAATTACTTGATGATAGTTCGTATACGAACTATCATCAAGTCAATCCAATAATTTAATGTGCATATCAAGAGGTGTGATCATGACTGCATTACGTAAAATTTGTGTCGCCGACGACGCTGCCAGAACCGAACTGCATGACGCTTTGAAATTAAGCGGTTGCGAAATTTCCATCAACCGCGCCGCCAAAGGTACCGGTGTGCCTTTCGTACACAGTCACAAAAATAACGAAGAAGTGTACGGAATTTTACAAGGACACGGTGAACTCTATCTTGACGGAGAAGTTAGCAAAGTTAAAGCCGGAGACTGGTTTGCCATCGATCCTGACGGTCATCGCGCTTTAAAAGCAGCCGATGATTCGGACATGGTTTACATTTGCGTACAAACTAAAAAAGGCTCTTTAGACGGTTTTACCATGACCGATGCCAATCTTTGTGAAGACAAAGCCCCCTGGCAGAAATAACCTGTCCTGATCTGTGCTCCGGGCACGGACAAGCAAGTCCGTGCCCGCTTTATCTTACAAACCGCATCTAAGTTTCCGCAGGCACAAATTCACAGCGTTGTATAATTCATGCAAAACATCGGAAGCAATCTTTTGATCCTGGATCTTTTGCATGCAAAACTTCTTTCCCAAACATCTGGTAGTAACCGGCGGAGCAGGCTTCATAGGCTCCAATTTCGTGCATTATGTGGCAAAGCATCATCCTCAGGTACATATAACCGTGCTGGATGCCTTAACTTATGCCGGCAACCTTAAGAACCTTGAAGGACTAGATAAAGAGCAGGTAACTTTCGTACACGGCAATATCTGCGATAAAGCTCTTGTGGACAAACTCTTTTCCACATCCGACAGTTGCGTACATTTTGCCGCAGAAAGTCATAATGACAATTCCATAGCCAATCCCGAGCCTTTTTTAAAGACCAATGTCGAAGGTACCTATACCCTGATAGAAAGTGCCAGAAGACATGACGTGCGTTTTCATCACATTTCAACCGATGAAGTCTACGGGGACTTACCTTTAAATACTCCCGAGCGTTTTACCGAAAATACGCCCTACCGACCTTCAAGTCCTTACAGCTCAACCAAGGCATCGTCTGATTTACTGGTAAGAGCCTGGGTAAGAACCTTCGGATTGCGTGCAACCATCTCCAACTGCTCCAATAACTACGGTCCCATGCAGCATGTGGA
>CALBLB010000367.1 GCA_937896115.1 uncultured Succinatimonas sp. | reverse complement strand
CGGCAGCCGACTCAGTATTGATAGAAAATGCCCGGGAGCTGGGACTGTTTCAGCAAGCAGGCTTGGAGGTTAAAACCCTGCCTTTTAAAAGCGCGCTTGAAGTATCCGCAGCTTTAAAAGCAGGCAGACTTGACGGTTATTTCGGAGATCTCATGAATGTGATCTTAAACAATGCCTCCGGAGCTTCTTTGGAGGTGATCGCCTCCACTACTCATACCACCCCTTTGCAAAGACATTTTGGACTTGCCGTTTCCCCAAAGAGCAAGGACAAAATAACTTCCCTAAAAGATCTGCATAACACCGATACCGCAGTAAGTTCAGGCACCATCATTGCCTATCTTTTGCAAAGAATGAAAGACAGTACTGCCCTTTCCCAAGATGCCTTGCACGAAGTTGAAGTAAAACAGATCCCCATAAGACTGCAGATGCTGCTCTTAGGGAAAATCGATACGGCTCTGTTGCCAGAGCCTTTGCTTACGCTGGTTGAAACAAAAGGCGGCTGCGTACTCTGGGATGATCGCCACCTCAACGAAGCTTTGGCCGTGATCGCCGTGAAAAAAAACATTTTGTCCGCAGATAAATTGCGAGCATTTCGTCTGGCTTTGTCAAAAAGTGCGGCTTTAATCGAAGCATATCCTGAAAAATACCGCGCCCTCATGGTTGAAAGAAGACTGTTGCCCAAAGATGCCGCTTCAAGTTATCAGATGTTGCGTTTTTCCCTTTTTAACACTGCCGACCATCTGCCTCCTTTGCCGTCAGATGATGAAGTCTTAAGAGTTGAACAGTGGATGATGTCTGAAAAACTTATTAAAGAGATCCAAACTCCATCCTCGTTAATACGCAAGTAATACCTTATTTTTTATGAGCTTTTCATTAGTTGTCAAAAACTTAAGCGCCGGCAGAGCCGGCCTTTTTGCAAGCGGCAAAATCTCCTTTACTCTTGAAGCAGGCTCTGCTTTGTGTCTTCTAGGAGGATCAGGATGCGGCAAGACTACTTTGCTCAAAACTTTGGCAGGCATGCTACCCAAAATTTCAGGAACACTAGAATTTAAAGGCCCAAAACCTTCTTCTGCCTACGTATGGCAGGAAGATGCCTTGTTTCCCTGGATGAGGGTTAAAGAGCAAATCTGCCTGCCGCTGAAACTTAAAAAAGCCTCTGATCTTGAAAAACGCTGTCGTTTTTTAATGCACGAGTTAGAACTTGACGGACTGGAAAAACGTTTTGTGCACGAATTGTCAGGAGGTCAACGCCAGCGCCTGTGTCTTGCTCGCGCGCTGATAGCTTCGCCTGATCTTTTGTTTTTAGATGAGCCTTTTAGCGCCCTTGACGCCGTACTGCGTGAAAAACTGCAGGATCTCTTAAAAAAACTGTTATGCGAAAGGAACTGTACCCTGATCACGGTAACCCACGATTTAAACGAGGCGGTATATCTTGGAAAGCAGATCCTGATCTTAGGCCCCGTGGGTTCAAAAGAAGTATGCTTATTTCAAAACCCGCTTTATGCAAAAATTCCGGATCCGCTGGTGCGTGAACAAGACGCCTTCTCCTTGACAGTGCGCAACTTGCATCAAAAATTACGCCTCATGCACAACCGCACCTTAGATTTACCTCAAGACTCAAAATGAAACGATCGCTGCTTTCAGGAATTACCCGTTACGTACTTGCCCTGTGTTTACTCCTGGTTTTATGGCAAATTGCCTCAGTTTTTTGCACGAATGAAATAATTCCCGATCCCGTCGACACTCTTAAACGTTTTATCTTGCTGCAAGGTGATACGCTGTATTTATCGCATCTTCTGATAAGCAGTGCCAGACTGTCATCAGCTTTACTTTTGGGAACCGTCATCGCCTACCCCTTGGGACTTTTATTAGGACTTTCTAAAAAAGCCGACGCTCTCGGCGCTCCTTTGCTTTTTATCACCTATCCATTTCCAAAGATCGTACTGTTGCCGGTATTTTTCCTGCTGCTAGGGTTGGGTGACAGCTCGCGCATTGCCTTGATAGCCTTAAGCTCGGGTTATCAGATCCTGCTTTTAATGCGTGCCAAGACCAAAGCCCTCGATCCTGT
>CALBLB010000366.1 GCA_937896115.1 uncultured Succinatimonas sp. | reverse complement strand
ATATCCTATGCCGATGAAGATCATGCTCAGAATAAACACAGGATTTTATCTTGGTGATCCTGATCATAACTGCGCTAAATACCTTTCTGCATCCAAGGCAGCCTTGCATCCTTGCCCGGCTGAAGTAATAGCCTGCCTGTAGATCCGATCACAGCAGTCCCCGGCTGCAAAAACTCCTTTACAACTTGTAGAGGTTTCGCTGTCAGTACCCGTGATGACGTAACCGTCTTCATCACGTTTTAACGCGGCATCTAAAAAATTTGTAGCAGGATCATGTCCTATGGCCACAAAGATCCCGGATATGTCCAACTTTTTAGTTTCATTCGGCAGTGAAAGCTCGATTTTAGTAACCTTATTGCCGTCACCTTCTATGCTTTTAACCACGGCATCAAGCAGATATTCAGCCTTTCCTGCCTGCACCTGCGCATCAAAAGCCTTGATCAAAGTATGCTCGGCACGAAATTCTTTTCTGCGATGCACTAAAAACACATGTCGGCAAAGTTTGGTCAAATAAAGCGCCTCGATAAAAGCAGCGCTACCGCCGCCTATTACCGCTACGTCCTTACCGCGGAAAAAAAATCCGTCACAGGTAGCACAAGCGGAAACTCCGCATCCTTTGTATTTTTCTTCTCCTGGTACCCCAAGATAACGGGCCTTAGCTCCGGTAGCGATGATCACCGCTTTACATTTGAGTATGCGGCCTGAGGACAGTTCCAAAGTTTTTATCTCAGGCTTAAGATCGGTTTTTACCACCTGATCAGATAAGAATACTGTGCCTGCCTTTTTGGCATGTTCCTGCTGTTTTTGCATGAGCTCAAACCCGGAAGGATCGTTGCTCTCACCCGGCCAATTACCTATTTCAGGGGTAATTACCAGTTGTCCGCCCACATCTTCTCCGGTCACAAGATAAGGCTTTAAGCCTGCACGACATGCATAGATAGCAGCCGTACATCCGGCAGGACCGGATCCTATGATCACCAGATTTAAAATGCTCTCTTCCATAGCTTATCCTGCCTTAGCTGAAAAATTCCGTTTTATGCCTTTCTACAAACTCACAGGCTACGTCTGCCCAATAAGCATCAGTCTGTTTAAGTTTTAACTGCGCCAGTTTATAATCAAACACCGCCACCATACGCTCTGCTTTGGGAAAATATGAAATATGCCAAGGCTCTGCAGCCACAAAGCCTCGTCCGGAAAAGGGTCTGATAAACCCGAATGCTTCAAGATTTTCTTTTAAAAATTCCCCGAATTCAAAAAAATAGCTGCCGTTTGCATACTCCCTGCAGGTAAGTTGCAGTTTCTGTCCGCAAGGAAGACGATCTGCGGCATATACATCAAAATCAGTACCGAAATGATGCCTTGAACATCCCGGCAAAGCCGAAAAACGCAATACTGCGGCAAGTTTTTCAGATAAAGGAAGCTTACTGATGTCTACCGGCTTTTCATCGGCATCCAAAACCGCTCTTGAGCCGTCAAGTTTTCCCGAAACTATGCAGAACTGATCATAAAAACTGCGATAGGCCGAGCACACGCTAAGCTCAAAGCCTTTTTTATGAGCTTGAATTCTCAAAGCTTCAAGAGCTTTTGCCGCATCAGGATCTGCAAGTTTTGAAGATCCCGATGAAAGCTTCACAAGATAAGAGGTATCGCCCATCCCCACAGCACGCAACGCGTCTTCATTTTGCATTATTGTCTGTCCTTCAATACATCTTTGAAGGCTCCGCGCTTTAAAATATCTGCTACGGCATCCTTGGACAAACCGCGATTCCTGCTCTCGTTGCGATTTTTCTTATCCGACGAAGCTACATTTTCATAAACGGAGCCGAAACTCTCATCCGGCACCTCATCGCTTACCATTCTGGCCACGGCATCATCATCAAGAGCATTGAGACTCTCATCATGATCTTCAAGTTCCTGTTCGGGGATCCCCTTGGCAAGCATATTCACAATAGCCTGCGTCTGAGGATCAGACGATTCGTAAGTTGCGGAAAAATTCCCCTGCTCCTCAGGCAAGTTTGCTTGTTCCTGATCATTTGACGGCTCAGCTTTTTCTTCGCTTTGAAGAGCATTTTCCTGATCATCTTTTGCAGAACTTACATTTTCAGATGCCGACAGCGAAGAAGGCGTTAAGACATTTTCGTCATCTTTACCCTGACTTTGTGTGTCATTTAACGAACCTTCATCTAATTCCTTTTCAAGGGCGTCAAAGTCTTCTTCCTTGGGAACCGTCCAATTAAACGGGCTGTAGCTTTGTTTACCTAAGTCCTGCTTTTCCAGATCATCCCAATGT
>CALBLB010000365.1 GCA_937896115.1 uncultured Succinatimonas sp. | reverse complement strand
CAGACCTGCAAAGCATCTGGTCTCAATAACCAAGGTTGAAGGATTTGCCAAAGGAGATTTTCTCTGTCGCTATGTTAAGACAGCAGCAGATCTGGACGCTCCGGCAACCTCTTTTTCTTAATCATTTTTTCAAAAACCAAACTGCTTTAGGAGTATTACCATGCAGAAAATCCTCGTCTTAATCATGTTGTTTGCAAGCAACTTAGTTATGGCTTCTGAAACCGGTACCGGGGTGTTGCCTTATGAAAGCTGGCTTTCGACCTTACAAAAATCTCTCACCGGCCCTGTTGCTTTCTCAGTCTCCCTCATCGGTATAGTCTCCTGCGGAGCCACGCTTATTTTTGCAGGAGGAGAGATCGGACGTTTTATGCGTTCTCTTATCTATTTAGTATTGGTCATGACCATGCTGGTAGGTGCCAATTCTCTCATGCTGCGCTTTTTTAACGGAGCCTCGATTGGCGACGTCGAGATTACCTCTTATCAGCGTGACGCCGATAAGAGCAAAGCAAAAATCATGAGAAACGATCTCAGCATTTTCTTAAATGAAGAACAGGGAAAACTCTCATGAAACAAAGCCTGCTTTTACCCAAAAATCATGTGTTTTTATCGTTGCAACGAGGACGTCTTTTCATGGGTTGCGACAGAGAACTGATCATGACTCTCATACTCATATGCATAGCTTTATCGGTGGCTGCTCCTAATCCTTTGGTATGGGGATTAGCTCTTATCTTTTTGATTTTCGGCTTTGTGATCTTGCACAAAGCCGCACTGTGCGATCCGCTGTGGCGTCACGTTTACGTGCGTTCCTTACATTACAAGCCGTATTACGAAGCCCGCGGTGCTTTTCAAGGCTATGTATTCATGCTTAAAGAAAAACTTTTTTTAAGTAAGGAGACGATATGAAAGCTGAATATCTTTGCCTTATTTGTGCACTGCTCTTTGCCACATGCGCATTGATGATCCTTTGCATGGTTTTTTATAAGAATTACCGCTTAAAAAAAAGTCATGCGCTCTCCAAACTTTTGCAGTGGGCTTTTTTAGAAGATGACGGAGTCATAGTGCTTAAAAACGGCGCCATGATGTCGGTATATACCTGCAAAGGTTTGGACGAACACAGTCTGAGTCTTGGAGAACTTGAACACTGCAGGGATGTTCTAAAAAATGCTCTTATGAAGATGGGAGGGGACTGGGCCTGCTCACTTGATCTCGTGCGAGTACCGGCCAAATTAAATGATCATCCCGTATACCAAGGACCAAGTGCCGGAGCCAGGCTTGATAAAGCTCACCGTGACGCCCTGCAAGAGCACGGACTTATCGATACCTGCTTTTACTTAACGCTTATCAAACACCCTTTGCTAAAGTCTCAGAAAAGCAGTGCTCTGTGCTCGCATACCGAATTCGTTAAAGAGCGTGACGCTCTTGCCGAATGTTTTAC
>CALBLB010000364.1 GCA_937896115.1 uncultured Succinatimonas sp. | reverse complement strand
CTGATGTTTCTTTTTTAAAGTACGGGGATTGGCCATAAGATCAAGATTGCTTACGGCCGACATCAAAGCCTCAAGAGAATTTACCGCTTTAATGCTCTGAGGGTTTTGAGCATAACTTGTAACTGCTTGGGTGGTTGCAGGCGATCCGTTTTCAGAAGACGAAAAAGCTTGATTATTAAAAGGCTCAGTGGCTGTGTATTCTTTATTATGCTTTGATTGTCCCTGCTCCTGCAGATCCGCAATCTCTTGAACCAAATTTTGCTGAGTTAAATTTTGCTTGGCAGATGGCAAGTAAGTGTCGCTTGCAACCTCTTCTTCCTGCCCTGTCTGCTGAGGATCTGCCGCCGTTTTATCTTGTCTCTCTGCTGCTTTAGCATCCTTTGCCACTAAAGCATTTGATTTTTCCCAAGAGCCTTGGGCAACAGCACCGTCTTGAGCCGGTGCCTCGTCTGCTTTTTCACCTAACCACGCTTTTTTTTTTCGGGAGTAAAAGCCAAAAGACGCAACAAGATCATGTCAAAAACGGTAGCGGCATCCGGAGATGCGCTTAACTCCTGCACTCCTTCCAAAGCGGTTTGATAGTAAATTTGCAAGAGATCCGGCGTAAAGCGCGGGGCATAGTTTTGCAAGAGCGTACTTGAACTTGCAAAGATATTGAGGCGTTGCGCCCCGGTAAATTGATACAGGGCCAAATCGTGAAATACCAGCACCAAAGATGAAATCAGTGCTTTATAATCAGGTGCCAGACGTCGCACCGTCTCCAAGATCTCCCCAAGATCTGCTTCTTTTTCCAACAGCAGATCCAAGATCTTGGTGAGCAGATCATCACCTGAATTTCCGAGCATAGCCTGCACGCACTCACGCTTAAGCGATCCTGATCCCAAGGCTATGGCCTGATCACAAAGCGACAAGGCGTCTCTCATGCTTCCGCGGGCAGCCGTTGCCAAAAGCACAGCCGCCTCATCCTCGCAGGGGATCCCTTCGGCTCCTGCAATCTTTTTTATCTGAGCTGAGATCTCATCTCTTGTCAGTGCCATCAGCTGAAACTTTAAACAGCGGGACAGCACCGTCATGGGGATCTTTTGCGGATCGGTAGTGGCCAGGATGAATTTGACGTAGGCAGGAGGCTCTTCCAAGGTTTTTAAAAGAGCATTGAAACTGCTGGTAGTCAGCATGTGCACTTCGTCGATGATATAGATCTTGTAGCGGCCGCGTACCGGAGGGTAACGGGTATTTTCAAGCAGATCGCGGGTATCTTCAACCTTGGTTTGAGAGGCGGCGTCTATCTCGATGACATCAGGGAACACCCCTGAGGTGATCTCCTGACAAGCCTGACAACGCCCGCAAGGATGCGAGCTTATGCCCTCTTCACATTCCATGCATTTGGCGATGATCCTGGCAATGGTGGTCTTGCCTATGCCTCTGGTACCGGTCAGAAGGTAAGCATGATGCAATCTCTTGGAATCAAGAGTATTGGCCAAAGCACTTTTTACCGCTTCCTGACCTACTACATCCTCAAAATTCTGCGGACGGTATTTACGGGCCAAAGCCTGATATTCGTGCTCCTGCGCGTTGGGATCTGCAAACAAATCGCCCATTTTAATGTCCCGGGAATGATATTAATGAGAACACTTCAAGACCGTACTCATCTTCGAGACGCTTACGTCCGGCAAGACCGGTAAGTTCGATGACAAAAGACAAGGCCACTGGATCTGCTCCCAATTTTTTAGTGAGCTTTACCATGGCTTCCATGGTGCCGCCGGTTGCCAGAAGATCATCAAGCAACAGTACTCTGCTTCCCTTTTTTAAGGAGTCCTCGTGCATTTGCAAGGTTTCATGACCGTACTCAAGCTCAAAATTCTCGGAGATCACCTTACGCGGCAGTTTACCCGGTTTTCTTACCGGGACGAAAGCACATTTTAAGGCAGCGGCCAAAGGAGCCCCGAAGATAAAACCGCGGGCTTCTGCAGAAACCACCGCATCTATGTTTTGATCTTTAAATTTATCTGCCAAAAGCTCTATACAAAGAGAAAAAGCCTTGGGATCATCACATACTGAGGTCACATCACGAAAGAGAATTCCTGCTTTGGGAAAATCAGGAACGGTACTCACTTTGGCTTTGACGTATGCGGCTTTTTGCTCAAATTCTTCTTTCGTCATGATCTTCTCCTTAAACATCAAAGCATTCTCGGTACGAAACGTAGAGATTTTACGCTTAAGCAGTCATATTTTAAAGCGCTCTTACCGAAACAACTTTGTGCATCTGCAAACCGCACTTTAGAAGTTCGGCCGCAGCATCGGCAAGATCGGCAATGGAGATGCAACTGCTGCCATCCTCTCCCATGGGGAGCACATCTCCTGAAAATTCGTAATTACCTGTTCTTGGAGAATGCTCATCGCAAATAAGCGGGGGACAAAGCAAAGTCCAAAAAACTTCCTGCTCTGCTTGTAAACGCTTAAAAGCGTTGGCACGCAGGCGGTTGGCAAAGCCTTCATCTTCCTGGCAAAGACAGCTGCTGTCAAATACACTGGTACTTCTGCTGTCATCGGCAAAAAGGCAGGAGGCTGATCCTATACACAAAAGTTTACTCTGACACATGTTTAAAAGCTCAAGCTCATGCCAAAGCGGTAGCATATCACTTGAAAATGCAGTGATATTAGGAAAAGACACGGCATCGATAACCACCTGTACATCAAAGAGATCCTCTGCTGTAAGCTCGGCATAATCTTTGATGATGATTTGTCCTTCTCCTGCTAAAGCACAAAGCTTCGGCATGATCGCAACCGAATGAATACCCCTGCGCTCCAATGCCGTCACCACGCCGCTGCCTAATACGGTATGTGCTCCCACTACCGCCGCTTTCATTTTTTTGCCTCCAATTTCAAAGGTCTCACCGCGCCGAAACTCAGCCAGTTTTCAAAACGATTTTGCCGGTGCCAGGAAAGATATTCTTGCGAAGGACGTTCGTTTTGCGCTTTGGGAAGATTCAATTTAACTCCGTCATAATGCAAATATTCATCTCCCCCTGAGAGCTTAAGCGTCTTGGAAACCTTTAAAAAAGCATTTTCTCCGCGATATTCAACGGTGATATAGCCTTTGTCAAAAAGTTTTGCCAGATCTGCTCTTAACACCAGTCCGTTATCAGGTTTGAAAAAACGCTCGTCATAAAAGGTTCTGATATGCGCAACCTCCAGTGCATCTACCGTAGGCTCTCCCGTTACCGCACACTTAAAATCATAGGCTTTGAGCATTTTTGCTGCAAACATGGCGTAATAATCTCTTGACTGCTTTTCTTCGGCCAAATGATAAATTCCCTGCCACAGACCGTCTGAAGTTCCTTCCTGCAACTGAAACGATCTTTCATGCATGATGAAACGCCACAAAAAACGTCCCTCAGGAGTATTGGTGTCCACATAGGTAAGTTCACCAAGATCAAGAGGCTTGATCCCAAGCTCAGGCATTAACTCGTAACATTGACGGCTTGAAAACACGAAAGTGCCCGAGATCTGGTGAGAAAGCAGTTTTCTGCCCTGACTCCAGCCGCGTGCCGTGACCATCTGGATAAATTCTTCTTTATCTTCCGCTCCGTTGTTCACCCCGAGCATTTGCCAACATTGCAAAGGAGTAATTTCCCGAGTACGTTGATAAAACCCGCCGCCGCAAATGAGTTTTTTTCCATCTCTTTCTATTTCAAAGAATACCGGCTCGCCGCTTTGCGGTTTTACCAGAGCATTGCTTTTATCAACCCGCACTCCGAAGCAACTTACCGAGCAGGAGCCGCTGGCTATGTACTGAGCTTTTATAGACTGATACCAAGAATAAGGTACGGCGATGATAAACAAACGGTCGGGCAAAATCATATGTGCATCCTCAGGGATCAACGAAGAGAACTTCTCTATCTATGCTTTTTTCAAATTGTAGCCTTATAAAAAATTTTTTTCCCGTTTGATGTATTAAAGCTTGAACTTTGGCAAAAGTTCGCGTTTTTCTCCCTTAAAAATACGTTTTAACAACTATTTTTTTGAATAAGATCACAGATTCGGTAAAAAAATTTTTTTTATTTTTCTTTGTTTTATCAAAAGATTGGCAAGTGCCTGCTACTGCAGGCAG
>CALBLB010000363.1 GCA_937896115.1 uncultured Succinatimonas sp. | reverse complement strand
CCCGTTTGAGATCCCAGAAGAGATCAAATCACAGTGGGATGCAACTGCATCCGGTGCAAATTTAGAAAACGAATGGAATACTTTGTTTGATAAATATGCAAAGCAGTACCCGGAGCTTGCCAAAGAATTTAAACGCCGTATGGCTGAAAAACTTCCTGAAGGGTTTGAGAAAAAAGCTTATGAATGGGTTCATGAGTTGCAAAAACAGCCTGATCCTAAGGTGGCAACCCGTAAAGCCGGTCAGATTTGCTTAAACTTCCTGGGTGAACAATTGCCTGAACTTGCAGGCGGATCTGCTGATTTGGCCCCTTCAAATCTTACGGTGAACAAGAGCTCCAAAGATAACGGACCGCACAATTTCTCCGGCAATTATTTCCACTGGGGTGTACGTGAGTTCGGCATGTGTGCTGCTATGAACGGTATGCTGCTTCACGGCGGATTCCGTCCTTACGGCGGTACCTTCCTGATCTTCTCCGATTATGCTCGTAATGCTTTGCGTATGTCGGCTTTGATGAAGATCCCTTCGCTTTATGTCTTTACTCACGATTCTATAGGTGTGGGCGAAGACGGTCCTACTCATGAACCGGTAGAGCAGACTGCTTCATTGCATCTTATTCCGAACTTTGATGCATGGCGTCCTTGTGATCTGATTGAGACTGCGGCCGCTTGGGTGCATGCCATTGAACGTCAGGACGGTCCTTCTGCCATGATCCTTACCCGTCAGGCTTTGGAACAGATGCCTCGTAACGATGAGCAGGTAGACAATATCCAAAAGGGCGGATACGTACTGCGTGACTGTGACGGCACTCCTGATCTTATCTTTGTGTCTTCAGGCTCTGAAGTTGCCCTGTGCGTGCATGCAGCACAAGAACTTGAGAAAGAGGGTAAGAAGATACGCGTAGTTTCAATGCCCTGTGCTCCGGTCTTTGATCGTCAGAGTAAAGAGTATCGCGACAGCGTCCTCCCTCCTGCCGTTACCGCAAGAGTTGCGGTTGAAGCCGGTCGTTCCACCACCTGGTATAAGTACATAGGTTTAAATGGTGCTACCGTGTGTATGGATACTTTCGGAGCCTCAGGCCCTGCAGCCAAACTCTTTGAACACTTCGGATTTACCGTTGATAACGTGGTCAAAACTGCCAAGAGCGTTTTGAAATAATTTTCATTAAACCTCGATTAAAAAGCCCTGTGATGCCCGAAACATCGCAGGGCTTTACATTTAAACGCATAAAAATGTGCAAAAAGTATCAATAACGTGGCATCATGTCACGATGTGCGATAAAATTACACCGTCAGAAGGGCAAGAGCCCGATTCTGAACAAGTTTGATTCAATTTGAGGAAATACGAACTATGGCAATTCTGAAAATGGCCGATCTCGACCTGAAGGGCAAGCGTGTTCTGATCCGTTCTGATCTGAACGTGCCTATAAAGGACGGCAAAGTTGCTTCCGACAAGCGCATCACCGCCACTCTCCCTACCATTAAGCTCGCTCTTGAAAAGGGCGCCAAGGTCATGGTCACCTCCCATCTGGGCCGTCCTGAGGAAGGCGTTTTCAGTGAAGAGTTCTCATTAAAGCCGGTTGCTGAGTACATTCAGGACAAGCTTCCGCAGGTAAAGGTACGTCTTGTTCCTAATGATGAGTACTTAGCAGGTGTCGAACCCAAAGAAGGCGAGTTGCTGGTACTTGAAAACTGCCGTTTCAACAAGGGCGAAAAGAAAAATGCTCCTGAGCTTGCTAAGAAATATGCAGCTTTGTGCGATGTTTTCGTTATGGATGCTTTCGGTACTGCTCACCGTGCTCAGGGCACCACTTACGGTGTTGCCGAGTACGCTCCGGTAGCTTGTGCCGGTCCTTTGCTCGCAGCAGAACTTGAAGCTTTGGGCAAAGCTATGGACAATCCTGCCCGTCCTATGGTTGCCATTGTTGGCGGTTCCAAGGTTTCAACTAAGTTACCGGTGTTAAACAGCCTGCTTAAGGTTGCCGATCAGTTGATCGTAGGCGGCGGTATCGCCAATACCTTTATGGCTGCAGCAGGTCATAAAGTCGGAAAGTCTTTGTGCGAAGAAGATCTCATCCCTACTGCCAAGGAACTGTCTGCCAAGACTCATATTCCTGAGTTTGTGGATGTGGTTGTGGGTAAGGAATTTTCCGAGACTACTCCTGCCGTTACCAAAGATCTCAAGGATGTTGAAGACGACGATATGATCTTCGATCTCGGCCCTAAGAGCATGGCTAATATCGAGAAGGTCATAAAAAATGCCAAGACCATTTTGTGGAACGGTCCTGTCGGCGTGTTTGAGTTTGATAACTTTGCAGGCGGTACCAAGGCTCTGGCTGAGGCTATTGCCAATTCTGATGCCTTCTCCGTAGCAGGCGGCGGTGACACCATTTCTTCAATTCAGAAATTCGGCGTAACCTCCAAGATCTCTTATATTTCCACCGGCGGCGGAGCTTTCCTCGAGTTCGTCGAAGGAAAGAAACTGCCTGCAGTTGAGATCCTTGAGAAACGCGCTGCTGAAGCCAAGTAATTATTAAAGTGTCTGCCTTAAGGCAGGCACTTAAATTTTGATTTAGATCACCATACCAAATCAGTATATTAGGATTAAAAAATGTCTAAAATCCTTGATGTGGTCCAGCCTGGTATCGTTACCGGTGAAAACCTTCAAAAACTTTTTGCCGTAGCTAAAGAAAATGGTTACGCTTTTCCTGCTTTTAACTGTGTAGGAACCAATTCCATCAATGCAGTTTTGGAAGCTGCCCATGAGGCCAAAAGTGCCGTGATCGTGCAGTTCTCCAATGGCGGCGCCAGCTTTATCGGCGGTAAGAGCCTGAAGCTTGATAATCAGGGCGTAGCTGTGTTGGGTGCCGTTTCCGGTGCTTTGCATGCACGTAATGTCGCTAAATATTACGGTGTTCCCGTGGTTTTGCACACCGATCACTGTGCCAAGAAGTTACTTCCTTGGGTAGACGGTCTGTTGGATGCCGATGAAGCTTATTTTAAGGAGCACGGCGAACCTCTGTTTTCCTCACACATGATCGATCTTTCAGAAGAATCTTTGAAAGATAACATCGATCTTTGCTCCAAGTATCTTGAACGTATGGCTAAGATGGGCATGACTTTGGAGCTTGAGCTTGGTTGCACCGGCGGTGAAGAAGACGGCGTTGATAACAGCGGTAAAGATGAGTCAGCTCTTTACACTCAGCCTAAAGATGTGGCTTATGCCTATGAGCGTCTCATGCAGATCTCTCCTAACTTCACCATTGCTGCATCTTTTGGTAATGTTCACGGCGTTTACAAACCCGGCAATGTTAAGTTAACTCCGACCATTCTTCGCGATTCTCAGAAGTATATTAAGGAGCATTTCCATACTCCTACCGACAAGCCGGTTAATCTGGTATTCCACGGCGGTTCAGGCTCAGCTCCTTCAGAGATTAAGGAAGCTGTGTCTTACGGTGTGATCAAGATGAATATCGATACCGATACTCAGTGGGCTACTTGGAATGGTATTAGACAGTATTACGTGAAGAATCACGATTATCTGCAGGGTCAGCTTGGTAATCCTACAGGTGCTGATGCCCCTAACAAGAAGTTCTATGATCCTCGTGCATGGTTGCGTGCCGGAGAAATCTCCATGAAGGAGCGTGCCATCGAAGCATTCAAGGAACTCGGCTCTTACGATTCTCTTTAAGCTTAAGTGATAAAATTTAAGATGATCCCGGCTTTGACCGGGATTTTTTGTTTCGTGAACAATTAAAAAAATATCCGATCAAAGATCGGATACAAAGAGTTTAACTGCAACAGACGTTTACTTTGAAGAGCTGCTGCTTAAACTTGAAAGTACTGAACTTAATGAGCTTAATGAAGACGAGTAATTTGACATCATGGTGTCAAGATTAGAGTATTGTTTGGTCAGCTGAGTTTGATATTTTTCTATAGTTTCACTGTCCCGGGTCTGTTGCTCTTCGATACGTTTCTTTTCCTTGGTAAGGTTGTCGGTACGTTGATCGAGTATGCCTGAGGTTTCGGTATAGTCATCAAGGTACGAGTCAAGTTTTGAAAACAAACCCTTATCTTTGTCGTTAAACAGGGTAGAAACTGCATTCGGGTTATTCTCCAAAGCCTCGTTAAACTCAGATCTGGTAAATGATAAAGTACCGTCTTTGTTGAATTTGATCCCCATATCAAAGATGGTCAAGCCGTCCTGACTGTCGGAAAAACCGCTGATCATCGATTGCAGTTGACGTTTAAGCCCCGTTACGGAAGAATCTCCTGCCAGATCACCGCCGTCTTCGTTACTCTCGCCGTCGGTATAAGTGTTGCTTTTGCTCAGCTTATCAAGAGACGTCATAAGAGTGTTATAGCCGTTGACGAAACTCATGATCTTGTCGGCAGTAGAATCAGCGTCGGTAGCTACTTTAACGTTATAAGTTTTTACTTGCTTGTTATCAGCCGTAGTTACCACATCAGAATCGTTGTCGGTAGCAGCTTCAGACAGTTGATTTACGGTGATCTTAAGTCCTGCAACCTGTTCATCATCAAAAGTATTTGATGATGAATGAACCTGCTCGCCGTCTACGGTTATGATGGCATCCTGAGCCTTTTGCAGTTGAGACCAAGAGCCTATTTTCCCGTCACTTCCTGCATTTCCAGATGCCTCAAACATAGACAGTGAATCTTTTCCGTCTCCGCCTTTCCCAGAGGCGGTAATACTGATAGGTGTCGCATCATCTCCGGTGATCCCCGTGTCGAGACTTAAAGAATACCCAGAAGAGGTTTTAACCAATGAGGCAGTTACACCGTAATCATTTTGATTGATGCGTTTTCTTATCGATTCCAAAGTATCGCCGTCTTGTACGTCGACACTAAAAGATCTGTCCTTTCCGTTCTCATCTTTTCCCAAATCAAAAGTTAAGCTTCCGGCTTCAAATGAATTTTTAAAGCCGTCGTCAGTTGAAAACTTTTGATTCAGTTTTTGTGATTTTGCTAATTGCACGACACCAAGCTGGAAATCGGCATTGCTGGCATCATCTTTGGTTTCAACCGTAAAGATGTTTGCATCCGCACTTTGAGTGGTAGTAACTTTTTTGGAGTTGAAAACGCTGTCACGGTTATCGGTAAAAGCGGTTACCGTACTTTGAAAAGTTGACAGAGCACTTTTTAAAGATGCAACGCCGGAAAGTTCAATAGTGTTTGCATTGTAGCGTTTGGTGGTATTTCTGGTGACAGACTGTTTTTTTAAAGTTACCAGTTGTTCCACTATGCTGCTAAAATCATTGCCAGAGGCTACACCCAGTGAGGTAATGCTTGATGCCATAAATAAATCCTCCGCCTCGAGTCGTTCTGTTTGCTCTTTATCTCTTCCGATAACGGCAAAGATGATTTGATACTTGAGTACTTTTTAGATTTTATCATCGATAAGTTTTCGGGCATCAGGACTTATCAGAAGAGACATGAAAATATCTTGAAGTAAGGAAATGAAAATTATAAAAGCGGGATCTTATGATCCCGCTTTTATATGGTTTCTGGAACTAGAAATCGTTAATCTTCAAGTAAATGCTTGTGGATTTTTACCAGGGCATCAGGAGCGTCTTCTGCTTTTAACAGGAAACAAAGATTATGAGATGATGCTCCGTAGCAAATCATTTTTACAGGGTAATCGCGGATGGCACTTAAGGCTTCCGTAGTAAGTCCCGGGATATCTGACATCTGATTACCGATCACAGCCACCAATGAAAGTCCGCTTTCAACTTTCACATGACAAAAACATCTTAAATCAGCAAGCATTTGATCAGGAATTGCCTGATTGATGCCGGAAGTATTGGTACCTGCATCCAAGGTTATGGCAATTGATACTTCAGAAGTAGAAACTAAGTCAACTGAGCGTTTGTATTGTGCAAAAACTTCAAATACCTTGGCCAAAAAACCTGATGCACCGACCATTTTCGGAGAGGACAGTACAATGAGGCTTTGATTTTTGCGCAAAGCAACGGCTCTGAATGCAGGATGTGATTCTGTTTTGGTACGAACCCAGGTTCCGCCTTTTTCAGGTTCACGGCTTGAGCCTACATAGACCGGAATATCACGGCGTACTGCAGGAACCAAGGTTGAAGGGTGGAGGATCTTGGCTCCGAACGTTGCCATTTCGGCAGCTTCCAAATAAGTAAGCTCGGGAATGGCTTTGGCATGAGGAACAATGCGCGGATCTGTTGTGTATACACCGGGAACGTCAGTCCAAATGGAAATTGAAGTTGCATTGCATGCTTCGCCTAGCAAAGCAGCCGAATAGTCAGAGCCGCCTCTGCCCAAAGTGGTAGTTTGACCTTCGCTGTTTGATGCGATGAATCCTTGAGAGATCACAATCGCATCGCCTTCAAGCAGAGGCTGCAGGTGTTCCTTACATAAAGAGCCTATCACCTCAACTAAAGGTACGGCACATCCGAATGCAGAGTCAGTACGCATAACGCGGCGTATATCAAACCATACGGCTTTGGTTCCGAAGTGGTTGAATAAAGCGGCAAATAGATAAGATGACATTAACTCGCCGTGACTTACGATGCGATCCGTAAGTTCATCACTGCGCTCCATTGAAGCTTCTTGAGCAAGTTTTCTGATTTCTATCAAATGTTCTTCGATATGATCTTTTAACTGCTGCTCACCGCCTAAGCCTGCGATGATCTCGTAATGAATGTCGCGTAATTTTGAGATGAGTTCATCTACTTTTACGCTGTTGCATGCTCCTGAAGCCAGTTCCACCAAGATATTGGTTACTCCTGAGCAGGCACTGATCACCACCAATTTAGTGGCTTTGTTAGAGATCGATACCTTGTAGCTTGACAACATGGCTTTAAAGTTACCGACGGAAGTGCCGCCGAATTTTGCAATATCTAATTCTTTCATCTTGAAATTGAAGCTCGATTGGAGGATCTGATTTGATCCAAATTTTTTTAACAATAGTAGCTTTGCACTGTATTTGGTGCAATATCTGGAGATTAAATGACCAAAAAAGTGCAATGCACGAGTAAAATATCGCCACTATGAAAACTATAAATAAAAACGGTACCGCAAAGCCTTCAAATTTTGCGCTTTATTTGAAAGGAGCCAGGGATTCTTTGCCTATTGTTATGGGTTATATCCCGGTAGCCATTGCTTTTGCCGTGGTCGCTTTGCAAACAGGTTTTACCCCTTTGCAAACCATATGTATTTCACTTAGTTCTTATTCAGGAGCGGGGCAATTTCTTGGAGTGGCCATGGCCGGAGCCGGTGCCGGTCTGATTACCGTTGCCATCGGACTTTTTCTCATCAATTTTCGTTATTTCATCATGAGTACCTGCGTGTTTGCCAGGTTCAAGCAACTCTCAACCTTGAAAAGACTGCTGTTTTCCCATTGGGTAACGGATGAAACTTTTGCAATTTTCACTACGGCAGATGAAAAATACGCAAATGCTCCTTATTTTCTCGGATTATTCACGAGTTCTTATCTTGCTTGGAATACAGGAACTTTATTAGGACTTGCCGCTTCAGAGTTTTTACCGGAAACCGTTACCTTGGCTTTGGGTATTGCTCTTTACGCACTGTTTATTGCCATCATAGTACCGGGATGTCAGGGAAACAGACGTCTTTTCATAGTAGTTTTAGCAGTTGCAGTAAGTGACAGTCTGCTTTACGTATTTTTTGAACATTTTTACGGATTAACTGCAACCAGCTGGGCTTTGGTTATAACCATGGTATCCGGAGCCGTGATCGGGGCCTTTTTTATTAAAACTCCGGAAGAAGAAGCCGAAGAAAAAGCTTTAATTGCAAAACAGACAGTGAGCAAACAGGAGGCACAGTAATGGATGCACATTCTTCCCTCTATCTATGGGCAGTCATCGTTGTGATGGCAATGGTAAATTATCCTTTGCGCGTGCTTCCTGCAACTGTGATCTCCAAGGTACGTTTCGGTCGTTTTATGAAACGCGTGCTCTACCTTATTCCTTATACGGCACTGACGGCATTGGTCTTTCCCGGGATCTTTTTTTCTTTGGGAGAGCATTATGCAATTGCCTTGTCAGGAACGGTTGCAGCAATTTTAAGCTCTGCATTTAAATTACCTTTGTCCGTGACAGTAGTGTTGTCGGTTTTGACGGTGCTTATTTTGCTTTTGATGTGATTTTATTTTTTAATTGGTTCGGTCTGAATTATAAAAACGATCAAGATCACATTTTTAAATTGAGATCGCGATTAGCTAACCTTTTGAAAATCAGGAATTAAATTCAAAAAAGCGTCGTTTTTAGG
>CALBLB010000362.1 GCA_937896115.1 uncultured Succinatimonas sp. | reverse complement strand
ATGCCAATGCCGAAAGTACCGTGGTGCGCAATTATATAGAGACTTTGCTTTCCATACCTTGGAATAAAGGTACCGAGGTAAGTCGCGATCTTAAGAAAGCCAAAGAGGTTCTTGATGAAGATCATTACGGCTTAAAAAAGGTTAAAGAGCGTATTCTTGAATATCTTGCAGTGCAGGCAAAATCCGACAGACTTCACGGCCCCATCATTTGTCTTATGGGACCTCCGGGTATAGGTAAAACTTCTTTAGGACAGTCCATTGCCAAGGCTACCGGTCGCAAATATGTACGTTTGTCTTTAGGCGGCGTGCATGATGAGGCTGAGATCAGAGGACATCGCCGTACCTATATCGGAGCATTGCCCGGCAGGATCGTCTCCAATATGATCAAAGTCGGGGTTAACAATCCGCTGTTCTTGTTAGATGAGATCGACAAAGTATCAGATTCTTTGCACGGTGATCCTGCGGCAGCCTTACTTGAAGTCTTGGATCCTGAGCAGAATAAGAGTTTTGAAGATAATTATCTTGAGCTTGAATACGATCTGTCGAACGTGATGTTTGTGACTACGGCTAACTCCTACAATATTTCTGAGCCTTTGCTCGATCGTATGGAGATAATCGATCTGTCCTCTTACACCGAAGAAGAAAAATTCAATATTGCCAAAAAGCATCTTCTGCCAAAGGAGATGAGGCTTACTTCTTTGACCGATAAGGAATTCGAACTTACGGATGATGCTTTGACCGAACTTATACGTTATTACACTCATGAAGCCGGCGTACGCGGTCTTGAAAGGCTCATCAATGAGATCTGCCGCAAGTGCATCAAAGAAGAGATGTTGCAAGAAAGTAAAGGCAAGCGTCGCGTGGTAAGGGCAGAGGATCTCTTGTCCTTGCTAGGACCCAGACGTTATGACTTTACCTCAAAACTTAAAGATAACAAGGTTGGTTTGGTTAACGGTTTGGCCTGGACTTCCTTAGGCGGTGACATACTTCAGCTCGAGGTCGCAGCCAACGAAGGTAAGGGTAAGCATATATTAACCGGTAAATTGGGCGAAGTGATGAAGGAATCTATAAGTGCTGCCATAACCTTGGTTCGTTCTGAGGCAGTTATGTTGCATCTTGATCCTTCATTTTATGAACAGTGCGATCTGCATGTACACGTGCCTGAAGGGGCGACTCCTAAAGAGGGACCGTCAGCCGGCGTGGGCATGGTTACCGGGATCGTATCGGCGCTTACCGGCAATCCGGTGCGTGCCGATGTGGCCATGACAGGAGAGATCACGTTAAGAGGTGACGTATTGCCTATAGGCGGACTTAAGGAGAAACTCCTGGCGGCTTTGCGCGGAGGGATCAAGACGGCGCTTATTCCTGCAGAAAACGAAAAGGATCTCTATGAACTGCCTGACAATGTGAAGCAGGGACTTACCATAGTACCGTGCAAGCGTATAGAGCAGGTGCTTGAAAAAGCTCTGGAGCATGATCCCAAGACCTTTAAACCTACTACCGCATGGAAGGCAAAACGTAAAAGTGCCAAAAAAGCCGGAGTAAAAGAGGATGCAAAGCATGAGTAAGCAGGATCAGGATTTGCAAGAGCAGGATGAGGCAGAGGTAACTGCCTCCGTAGGAGAGCAGCCTCAGTTTGAAAATGCTCCCATCGACGATGAGATAGAGCGGATCATGAAGGCTGCCGGGGCGGTAGTGTTGTCTTTGGAGCATATGCGCGATCTCATATCAAAAAAAGAGTCAGTGCAGGATCCGGAGGCTCTGCTTAAGATAATACGTCCTATGAGTATGAACGTTGAAAATTCCCTGCCGGCTCTGCATGATTTTATGGATAATCTTGAGGCTGTAGGAGAAGACGAAAAAGCATCAGAAGTGCGTCGCATCATCAACAGGATTGAAGACGAACTTTTGCCGGGAGTTTTAGAATTTCTAAATACTAATCACTAGCAAGTTGTTACATGGCAAACCAGGATCGAAAAAATTAGATTTGCTAAAAAGGGCGGTTCTGGGAATATAAGCCTCATGATGCTATCTTATGACAAAAGCCCGTCTTTTCGTGTAATGACGGGCTTTAAATTTTCTCTTTGCATTATTTTATTTTGTTTCTTGCACGTATGATCCTTTAGGGAAAACGACAGGACAAACCAGAAGTTGCCGTTGATTTTAATCACAGAAATCGTACCCAAGCAGAGATAAATTTAAGGATAAACCTTCAAGGCTTTGACAATCTGATAGACTGGTTCTTAATGAGAAAAGAAGTATGCGCAAAGTCGGTCATTTAGGCGTTAGAGCATGAAAACTGTAAAGGATTACAAAAAAGTCCCCGTGGGCACGGAAAACTTTAAAGAGTTACGTACTCAAAACGGTTACTATGTGGATAAAACCTCATTTATAAAAACGGTTTTTACGGATCTTTCACCGGTATTACTCTTTACACGCCCCAGACGCTTTGGGAAAACCCTTTTAATAAGTACCTTAGCTACTTTTCTTAATATCAATAAAGATGATCCTCAAGATACGGAAGAGACGCGGAAGCTTTTTGAAGGCACGGAAATAATCAAAGATACAGCTTTTTGTGAACATTTTCTGGGAAGATATCCGGTTATTGCGCTTTCATTAAAAAGTATTGACGGCAACTCTTTTGAGACAGCTTACAAGGTTTTGGTCGATTTATTAGTTGCAACTGCTGATAAGTTTACATATCTTCTAGAAAGTCCCGAGTTATCGGTTTTTGATAAAAGAGATTTTAAGCATTATTTAGATAAAGAATATTTATACGCTCATAAAAGCGACGTTGTCGGTTTCCTTGATACATTAAGTCGTTTATTGAATAAACATTTTAGAAGACAGATTGTCATTTTAATTGACGAATATGATGTGCCTTTGGCCAAAGCTTCGGATAACGGATATCATACGGAGATGGCTCAATTTGTAAGCGGATTTTTTAATGTTTTAAAAAATTCTGATGCTATAGATAAACCCATCTGTAAAATAATCATGACAGGATGTCTCAAGATCGCAAAAAATAGTATTTTTACCGGTGTCAACAATCTTTTGGTTAACACCGTCCTTGATACTGTGCCTAAATATACGTCAATCATTGGATTTAATAAAAAGGAAGTTCATGAGATCTTGAATTATTACGATCTTTTGGATTATAGTAAATTGGTAAAGGACAATTACGACGGGTATAGGTTCTACAAAGATGAGATCTTCTGTCCTTGGGATGTGATGAATTTTGTTAAAACAAATCATCAGCATATAAAGGATGGATCAGTAAAAGATATAAGGGCAGAAAATTTCTGGATTAATTCAAGTCAGGCAACGGCCATCAAGGGATATGTCGGTTATTTGAGTGAAAATGTCAATTCACAGCTGCAAGATCTGGTAGACGGTAAAAATGTGGAAGTACCGATCAACGATACCATGAATTACGATGATCTGAAGATGCATCGTCCTGAGGATTTTTATTCTTTACTTTTACATACCGGGTATCTTACGTCAGTTTTTAACACCCATGATAATTTCTATGCAGTCAGGATCCCCAATCGAGAAATACTCGATTGTTTCAGACGCAATATAAAAGAATATTTTGACGAAAGTTTAACCTCCGGAAAAGAAAATAATGCATTAAAAATTGCGCAGTCTTTATCTGACGGAGATGCCGGGACTGCTCAAAAACTTTTATCGAAATATTTGAAATCATTTGTTTCATTAAGAGATTTCGCCACCAAAGCCAAACCGGAAAATTTCTATCATGGCTTTTTAAGCGGGATTTTGTCCTGCTCAGGAAATATTATTTCAGAATATCGCTCAAATGCGGAAGCAGGTGATGGTTATGCTGACATAATATTTTCGGGTAATGACGGAAGTTCAGGGGTGATCATTGAAATAAAATCAGGACCAAAAGAAAAATCAAAAGCATTGTTAGAGGAAGCATTTAATCAAATCGTAGAAAAAAATTACACGGTTGTTTTTGATGATGATGCATTTATTGATAATATTTACGTTTATGCAATGGTTTTTTCAGGGAAACAATGCATAGTCCGTTGTAAGAAAATTAAGTAGCAATAATAAAATATTTTATTTAATTTAAAAATTTGGTTATAT
>CALBLB010000361.1 GCA_937896115.1 uncultured Succinatimonas sp. | reverse complement strand
ACCTGAGCGGCGGAAGCAGCAGAAGCTGCGAAAGCTGCTGCAGCGATGGCTACAGCTAAAACTGACTTCTTCATAATAAATTCCCAAAAATATAATTGAGTGCGGATGCGTTAATGCATCGCCTGCGTTCTTTAACGAACGCAAGTGAACTATAGCAGTAAAATTTGATCAATAAAAAAAAAATACGTATTATGCAAAATATGTGATCATGATCACGTAATTTAAGGGAACTAAA
This sequence comes from uncultured Succinatimonas sp., assembly GCA_937896115.1. GTDB lineage: Bacteria > Pseudomonadota > Gammaproteobacteria > Enterobacterales > Succinivibrionaceae > Succinivibrio. Next base: position 6,017 of record CALBLB010000361.1, on the reverse strand, counting down.
CGAGGTTTGAGCCGTCAGAACCGGCTTGATTTTGGTAAAACAAGCTCAAAGATAAAGAAGATGAAAGAGACGGAAATTAAAAAAGGCAGTTCCTGAAAAGTCAGGAGTTAAAGTCAGTAGCGACGCGATTGGTAGTATCAATTTTGGCAGGATCAAAAAGGTCGATTGCTTTGCTAAGGATAGTTTTGCAATCCATAGCAGTGGTGATGAAATTCGTATCCTGTCCTAAGAATATCAGCGCGGCTTTCAGCGCTTGTTCCGGTGAGCAAATTGACAGAACTGCTCGGGCATGATTTTGTTTTGAAAGTTTGTGATCTTTTGAGGCTAAAGCCAGAGGCAGGTGAAAATATTTAGGATACGGAGCTTCAAGTGCTTTATATAAAGAGAGCTGGGGAACGGTTGCGTTTAAAAGATCCTGACCTCTTACGATTTCGTTTACTCCGGTATCAAGATCGTCCGTTACGCAGGCGAGGTTGTAGGAGATGATCCCGTCACTGCGCCTTAAGATCAAATATTCTTCTCCAAAAGATAAAGGCTCATGATAGGGCACAAAACCTAGGAGTTCATCGTAAAATCCCTTTTCTTTCTTAAAAGACGGTGCAAAGCGCAATGATCCTAAACGGCAGGCGGTAATTTCAGAAGATCCTGATAATTTTTGCCTACAGCTGCATGGTCTTAGTTTGAGAGAAGCGCGGGTGCAGGTACAAGTAAAGACTTCATGCTCTTTGGCCAAGTCGGCAATGATCTGCAGATAACGTGCCTGATTTTTACTTTGATAAAGGATCTGAGCGTCGTGATCAAAACCCAGCAACTCTATTTCTTTAAGTATCCGTGAGGACATTCCCTGTGGACAACGCGGCTTGTCCAGATCTTCGATACGCAGTAAAAATCGTCCGTTCATGGATCGGCAGCGTAGCCACGCACCGGTCAGAGTAACTAAGGAGCCAAAATGCAAAGGACCGCTGGGAGTAGGAGCAAAACGGGTGATATACATAAGAAAACATAACGCCCGCTTTAGGCGGGCATTAGTAAGACTTGCTTATAGAGGAAGTAGTTAAAATCAGCCTTCCAATTGTTTTTCTTTGATTTCTGCCAAAGCCTTGCAGTCTACGCATAAATCTGCAGTAGGACGGGCTTCAAGACGTTTGATTCCGATCTCTTCTCCGCACTGTTCGCAATAACCGAATTCGTCTTTGTCGATTTTGGCGATAGTCTTTTCTATCTTCTTAATAAGCTTGCGTTCGCGATCGCGGGTACGCAACTCTAATGCAAATTCTTCTTCCTGAGAAGCTCTGTCAAGAGGATCAGGGAAGTTGGCGGCCTCGTTTTTCATGTGGCCCACAGTGCGATCCACCTCAGAGCGTAACTGATCGCGCCATGCCGTGAGGATCTTGCGGAAGTGCTCTTTTTGAGCATCATTCATGTATTCTTCGCCAGGTTTGGGCTCGTATGGTTTGACACCGGCGATGACTAAAGGTCCCATGGCTTCACTAGAAAGATCTGCTACTTTGTCTTTGTTTCCCATGATCAACATCCTTAGCTGCCGAAGACAGCTTCATCCGGCACGTCGGCCGAGGTTCGTATCATCAACCATCACATTTTCTATTCAGTACACAATAGCACTGATTTTGCTTTAATTTTCAAAAGTTTTCAAACAAAAACAGTATAGCATTTGTCGAAAACAAAAAGCGGTTTACATCCTTAAGATGAACCTTAAGTTGTCAAGCTGATTTATTGATAAAACAATAAATTTACTGCTTGAGTAAAAAAGCATTTTTGGCAGAACGAAAAAACATTCCTAAAATTACCGATACCTCAAAAAAAATTATGTGAAGCACCGTTAACAATCAGAAAGTCAGACATTCTGAGCTTTCAAAATGTGATGTCTGTAGTTGTAATTGCATCAGGTTTATTACCTGATTTTTTGATTCGGCGGATTATGCGTGATGTAAAGTGATGTTGCAAGTATGTACGACATTTTTTTTGTTAAAGCTCCCATATTGAGTGCTGCCAGATGAGATCTTTTTTCAAAATATTGTTGCGGTATTGTCGGTTAACAGCTTAAAAATAAACAAATTAACAGCCAAATAACTAAGCATTGCATCCAAAAATTGATTGCTGTCGTGATACGGTGTTGTTTTCTGATTTTGGCAGGATAAAAGGTGGCGGAAAGCAAAACTTGTTTTTTAAATATGACTTTTATCGCCTTGTTCTTAAAAAGAGCCTTGCTTTAACTTTTTTTTCCTAATAAGGTGATATTTTCGGTAAGCGTGTACCGTGCTGGAGACGACAAGGTAAGGATCTGAATTATTATGAAACTAAAGCGTTTTTGCGCCAAAGATATGCGCTCGGCTCTGGCTCTTATAAAAGTTGAACTTGGTCCTGAAGCCGTGATCATGTCCAGCAAACGCGTTGAAGAAGGTGTTGAGATCGTTGCCGGCCTTCAGGATGGCAAGACAAACCCTAAAATTAAGCAAGAAGAAAAATCTTTTAATTCAGCAAGAAAAGTAATCGATAACGATAAATCATTGTCAAATTATCTTGCAGAATCATTAGATGATGATGAGGTCAACTTAGGACAGCCTGCCAAGAACCATGATGATAAAAGAGAAAATAATCAAAAAGAGCAGGTGCAAAAAGAGCATGCAAACAAAGAGAGTTTTGCCCGCAGTCTGCTTGAAATTTTAAATCGTCAGCAGCGTGAACCAAAAGACAGTCACCCACAAGACGCTGTACGCGCTGTTTCTTCTTTTGCAGAACCTAAAAAAACAGAAAAATCCTTATCTGTAAATTCTGAGATTTCGTTAGCGTCAGAACAAGCAAAAGTCAAAAAAATGACGCGCAAGGCTCCTCCTGCACCCTTGTCACAACAACAAGGAATTAAGGAACTGCTGTCAGATCTCAGTGAACGTCAACGCCAAAAAGAACAAGCCGAAATTAAGCACGGAATAAGTTCTTATGCCCAAAAGCCCAAAGAAGATCTTAAAACCGGATCTGACGGCAGTATGGAAAAGATGCAACAGGAGCTTGAGAGCTTAAGAAAGCTTTTGCAATATGAGTTGGCAGGTCTTATCAAAGATTCGCAAGTACGTGAGCAGCCGGTAAGAGCGATGTTATCAGAAGCTTTGATAGGTTCTGGGTTTGATCGCAATTTGGCCAATAAACTCGTGTCCAAAGTAAGTTCCGATGCCTCGGTGAATTTTGCCTGGCGTGAACTTGAAGAGGCGTTGGTCGCTTCATTAAAAGTAGGAAACGATGAGATAGTCTCAGAAGGCGGGGTGGTCACCTTAATAGGACCTGCCGGAGTCGGTAAGACCACTACGGCAGCCAAACTTGCAGCCAGATTCGTTTTGAACTACGGCCCCAAATCCGTAGCTTTGGTTACCTGCGATCATTACCGCATAGGAGCTGCTGAGCAGATTAAAACCTACGGGAGGATCATGGGATGTGCAACTTACGCGGTAAAATCGGTGGCAAGTCTTAGAATGCTGTTGCCTGAGTTATCTGACAAGAGTTTGGTGATCGTTGATACTGCAGGTGTAGGTTTATCAGATGAGCGCTTTGAAAAGCAGTTATCGGAGCTTAAAGCACAGCGAGATCTTTGTCTTAAACACTATTTAGTATTGCCGGCAACCGCTCAACGTCGGGTTTTGGAAGAAGCTTGCACGCATTTTGCATCATTAAAACCCAGCGGTCTTATTCTTACGAAAACCGACGAAAGCAGTTGTCTTTGTGATGCGCTTTCTCTGTGTATTTCAGCGGATCTGAAGCTTTGTTACATGACCTGCGGACAAAGAGTACCGGAAGATCTTAAGCTTCCGTCCGCCTTGGGATTCGTAAGACAGGCACTTTTTGGATTACAAAACGAGACGGCGCGCAGTGCGCTTGGAGATCAGTAATATCATGGGCAATTCTTTGCAAAACCGTAGAGTCAAAGTGATCACGGTAACAGGCGGCAAGGGCGGTGTCGGTAAATCAAGTGTGTCGCTGAATCTGGCCGTGGCATTGTGTCAGTTGGGGCGCAAGGTCATGCTCTTTGACGCAGATTTGGGTTTGGCCAACATCGATGTGATGTTGGGGCTTAAAGTTAAGAAAAACTTAGGGCATGTTTTAAACGGTGAATGCGATCTAAAAGACATCATCTTAGACGGTCCAAGCGGTCTGCGCATTGTGCCGGCGTCGTCGGGTTTAAGACAGATGGCTGAGTTGTCACGCGAACAGCATGCAGGTCTTATCAGGGCGTTTTCAGAACTCGATGAGGATATCGATTTTCTGATCGTGGATACTGCTGCCGGAATTTCTGACATGGTGCTGTCTTTTTGCCGAGCAGCACAGGATGTGATCATGGTGGTATGTAATGAACCTACTTCAGTTGCCGATGCATATGCGGAAATGAAAGTTCTTTCAAATGATTACGGAGTAAGCCGTTTTCGCATCATAGGAAACAATTTGAGATCGCTTGATGAAGGCAAATTGATGTTTGCAAAACTTTTGGCGGTAACTACGCGTTTTCTCAATGTGACGCTTGATCTTATTGCGTGTATTCCTGCAGATCCGGCTATTCGTAATGCCATTCGCAAGCGCAGTTGTGCCGTAGAGCAGTTTCCGCAGTCACCTGCCAGTAAAATTTTCAGAATGCTGGCAGCTCGTGTTTCGCAGTGGCCGATCCCGGAGATCCCCGGTGGACATCTGGAATTTTTCGTTGAAAATCTGGTATCTAACGAGCATGACAGCGAGGTTAAAACAGACAGTGACAAGGCGGTGACGCCGTGACCTACCGCACACCGGATGCATTACAAACGGTCAGTAAACACAAGATCTCATCGAAAACGGCTACAATATTATTCTTGGTAATTGCAGTATCAGCCGTTTTTGACGTTTTTAAAAAGAACAACAGGACCGATTATGGTTAGGCCTAAAAGTTTGGGAGCTAGGGCATATCGCGAGGTAAGCCGTAACGACATGGCTCAGAAAGTGGAGCAGTATGCACCGCTGGTCAAACGAGTGGCTTTGCATCTTAAGGCAAGACTGCCGGCCAGTGTCGAGCTTGATGATCTCATCCAATCGGGAATGCTTGGTCTTATGGATGCGTTGAGTCATTTCGAAGATGGGCATGGAGCGGCTTTTGATACGTATGCCACCATACGTATTCGCGGAGCTATGATCGACGAAATGCGGCAATCTGATTGGGCTCCCCGTGCAGTACATCAGGGAACACGTCAGATTGCAGATGCCATATCCAAATTGTCGGCCCTGCTAGGGCGTCAGCCCAAAGACAATGAGATTGCCTCAGAATTGGGAGTGACGCCTGAAAAATATCGTCAGATGCTGTTCGACTCTTCAAATTCGCAAATTATCGGTATTGAGGATTTGGGAGTAAGCGACGATGTAATATCCGATGACAGCAATCATCGTGAGGACAAGCTTTTTGAACTTTTGGCTGCTTCTGAATTTAAGCAGGCTTTGGCAAAAGCCATAGCCAAGTTGCCAAAACGTGAACAACAGGTATTGTCGCTTTATTATGATGAAGAATTGAATTTAAGAGAAATCGGTAAGGTATTGGATTTGTCAGAATCAAGAATTTGTCAGATCATGTCACAGTCTATGTCCCGCCTTAGGGCGTCGTTGCGTGGCTGGAAAAGTACCTGAAACCTAAAAAAAGATCACATTACACGGTGTTTTGCTCAAGTATGAGACGAAATGGTCCGTTATAAGAATTAGGCAGTAGTGTGTTTTGGACAAAATCCGATCCAAAGCCGCGAAGAGCCGCAAGGAGCAGAAATTTTGGATAAGAACATCAAGATCCTGATCGTGGATGATTTTTCCACGATGCGTCGCATCATCAAAAACCTCTTGCGAGATCTCGGATACAACAACACCTATGAGGCCGACGACGGAGCTACCGCTTTGCCCATGCTTGAATCCGGAGATTTTCAGTTTGTGATCACCGATTGGAATATGCCGATCATGCAGGGCATAGATCTCTTACGTGAGATCAGAAAAAGTCCCAAACTCAA
>CALBLB010000360.1 GCA_937896115.1 uncultured Succinatimonas sp. | reverse complement strand
TCAATCTTGACATGCTCAAGGATGCATTAGGCTTGTCAGATGATGATTTGTCAGGCATGGCGGAAAAGAACCCCGAAATCAAGAAGTTCCTTGCATGAGACGAAACAAAAAAAGCAGGATGTCTGGTAAATTCTCTTTTTAAACAAAGAATTTATGACAATGTTAACCGGTCATTCAAATCAATATTAGATGATGTTATATAACATCATATGTAAAAGCTTAACCTAGGTTCTTTTTTGAAAAAGATTTTAAAAACCAGCTTCTTTCCAGCTTTTAAGAAGCGTAACGCCATCTATGTCGACAAAACTGAAAGCATTTACCGTTTGCTCGATCTTTCTGACAGAATTTTTTTCTCACGACCAAGACGTTTTGGGAAATCGTTAACTCTTGATACCATAGCAACTTTGTTTGAATTCGGTGTACAGCCTTACTTTGAAGGTACTTGGATCCACGATCACTGGAACGAAGAAACCTACCCCGTATTGAGATTAAATTTAGCCTCGCTGATCCGCGACAGCTATGAGCAATTCATCGATTCCTTCTGTGAAAAAATCAAAGACTTTTCAAAAAAACTTGGAATAACAAACAATACCAAGCTAAATACCCCTGCTGATTGTCTTGAATCACTGTTCAGTGCCTTGCCTTTTGAAAGGCAATTCGTCCTGCTGATAGACGAATACGACTGCGTGCTCACTCACAATATCAACAATGAATATGAATACAACCGCTACCAAAGCTGCATGCGTTCTTTTTACGGAGTTTTAAAAGATAAACCTCAATTGCGCTTTCTCGGGATCACTGGAGTCACAAGACTTAAGGATGTCACTATCTTTTCGCTGGGATCAGATATATTGGACGTAACCTACCATCATGATCTCGCCACGATTGTGGGGTACACCCGCGACGAGATCCGCTCGTATTTCGGCTCTTATCTTGAATCAATTGCCCAAAAACTTTACCAAACAAACTTTGCTTCACTGACGCATGAACAAAAGACCGGATATCGGGAAATGTTGCTTGATCGCATGGCAGATGAGTACGACGGATATTGCTTCGATGAGGATTATGAAAAAAAAGTCTTCTCCACCTGGTCGGTAATGTCCTTTCTTCAGGATGCTTTTACAAGGAACGACATAATTTTCGACGAGTATTGGTATGAAAACGGGGGCGTGCCGTCAGTACTTGCAAACTATCTGAAAAAGCACGATCTGCTCGTTGAACCATACACCGGAAAAGAACTTACCTGTACATATGACGATTTTATAAATCCGACGTCTTTGCTTTCAATAGACCAAAACGTGCTCATGTGTCAGACAGGATATCTTACCCTGCGTTCTCAATTACGTTCCGAAATAAAACTGATTTTGGCAATACCCAATAATGAAGTCAAAAAAGCTCTTTACCGACTCCTGTTCATCAAAATCACGGGCAAGCAGGCAATGATCTCAAGTGAAGAAAGCCGGATACTCAAACAGGGCTCGGCACAAGAGATCCTCAAATATTTCAACACGATCATGAATACATTGCTTTATGATCGTTTTATAGCAAAAGACGAAGCTACGGTACGCGAAATATTGCGTTTTTTCCTACTGGCCATAAAACAGCCTGTGTGTGCAGAAAAACACAGTGCCAAAGGCCGCTCTGATCTTGAACTGGATTATCCTGAGCGCCGGCTTGTCATAGAATTAAAATATGCGCAAGGAAATGACGCATGCCAAAAAGCTGCGAATGAGGCGGTTGCCCAAATCAGGGATCGCGACTACGGTAATACTCTGCCGTTTAAAAACCACCTGTATCGTATGGCTTTGGTGTTTGACGGCTCCGATGACAAAAAATGTTTCGTAAAAGCCTGTGAAGCCTGAGTGACAAAAGGGAGGCAAAGCCTCCCTTCAAAACACTTTAAAAACGATTAAAGAGATGCCTTAAGGATCTCAATAATTCCTGCCTTGTCCAAAGGACGCAAAGCAGTCTTGAAATCACCGAACCAAATCTTAAGTACGTGATCTGCCATATCTTCAAAATGCTCGGCACTCACTCCCATTTCGGACAGAGTCGAAGGCAAGCCCAAAGATTTAAAGAACTCGGAAGTCTTGTCTATAGCCTTGGATGCTATTTCCATATCACTTCCTTCATGAATTCCCCATACATTGCGTCCGTACTGAGCAAAGCGCGGTGCCGTTTCTGCATTTAAGCTGTAACGCATCCAATGCGGGGTGATCACGGCAAGCCCTGCTCCGTGAGTTATGTCGGTATAGGCTGATATTTCATGCTCGATACCGTGGCAAACCCATGCTGACGGAGCCATGCCGTCGGCTAAAATTCCGCAACAACCAAAGGATGCTGCCTGCATGAGTTCAGCTCGGGCTTCGTAATTGTCAGGCTCTTTTATCGCGATCGGGGCATTTTTGATAACGGTACGCAACATGGCCTCGCACAAACCGTCGGTCAATGTGCAACCTTCTTTTACGAGATAGGACTCGAAGGTGTGCGACATGATGTCGGCAGAGCCTGCTGCAGTCTGGAACGCTGACACGCTGAAGGTATAGGTAGGATCGAGTATGGAGGCAAAAGGATTGAGTTCCCCGAAAATAGGCATCTTCTCGTCAGTGGCAGGATTTGAGATCACTCCTGAATTGTCATACTCAGATCCGGTAGCCGCCAGAGTCAAAATATCGGCAAGCGGCATTACTTTTGAATTGTCC
>CALBLB010000359.1 GCA_937896115.1 uncultured Succinatimonas sp. | reverse complement strand
TGATCTTAAGAACATGATCGGGAACATGTAGTTCTACTTTTGATTTTTTCTTAGGTTTACTGACAAAACGGCACTTGCAATATCACCTCTGTGCATGAGCCGTTATCTGTTGTCAAAAAGCTCTCAATTACTTTGAAACTGATCTTGTGACAAAAAATCTGCAGGATAGCAGTCTGACAAGATAATTTTTTTTAGAAAATCGAAGGCGTTATTGACTGTCAATAAGCGGATCTGCTCTCTGTTCCCCGCAAAATGTTTGCACAGACACGCAGGCTTTTTTCCTTTTACACCTAAACCGAACCAAACCGTACCTACAGGATTGCCGTCTCCGCCCAAATCAGGCCCAGCTACTCCCGATACGCTGACAGCAATATCCGCATGTGAATGTTCCAGCGCTCCCGAAGCCATTTCCATGACACATTGACCGCTTACTTCCGTATAAAGATCAAATACGCTCTTATTTACCCCCAACATTTCATGCTTGGCTTCATTGTTATATACAACAAAACTGCGATCAAAATAACGTGAGCTGCCAGGTGCCATGGAAATGGTTGACGCAATCATTCCTCCTGTAAGCGATTCTGCCGTGGCAATTTTTAACTTTTTTTGACACTTCTCCCAAGTTTCCTTTAATTCATAAGACAAAAGCGCCAAATGAGCATTCTCATCTTTAATCGTCATCTGAGTTATCAAATTCGACTTTTGCATCTTCTCTTATCCCTCATCTTTTAAATTAAATCGTCAAAAAATGCACCTTTTTAGTGCTTTTTTTATCTAAAAAGAACATTTTGATCATATATTGGGCATTCACTACCTTAAATGATGTTAAAATACTTACTAAATCAAAATCAATTAAAAATCAATACGATATTACAGATATTGAGGATATTTTGTTATGACTACTAAAGTCGGTATCTACGGTTACGGTAATTTAGGCAAAGGAATAGAATGTGCAGTCAATGCCGCATCCGATATGGAACTGGTGGCTGTTTTTACCAGACGTGATCCTGCCTCCTTAAAGATTGCATCAAAGACTGCAAAAGTTGCCAGTGTAAACGATGTCGAATTATTTAAAGATCAAATCGACATCATGATACTTTGCGGCGGAAGTGCAACCGATCTCCCGGTGCAAACCCCTGCTCTTGCAAAGATGTTTAACGTGATCGACAGCTTCGATACCCATGCAAAAATTCCTGAACACTTCAAACATGTCAATGAAGCTGCCTGCAATTCAAAACATGTTGCTCTGATCTCAGCAGGTTGGGATCCCGGTATGTTTTCATTAAACCGTTTATATGCAAATGCAATTTTACCAGACGGCAAGGATTACACTTTCTGGGGTAAAGGAGTAAGTCAGGGACACTCCGACGCGATCCGCAGGATCAAAGGAGTACAAGACGCAAGACAGTATACCTGTCCTGTGGGATCGGCACTTGAGGCGGTGAGATCCGGTGCCAATCCTGATCTTACTACACGCCAAAAACATACACGTCTTTGCTATGTAGTTTTAAAAGACGGCGCTGATGCTGCATATGTCGAGCATGAAATTAAAAATATGCCGAACTATTTTAGCGACTATGACACAACCGTACATTTTATTTCTCAGGAAGAATTAAACAGAGATCATAAAGGACTCCCTCACGGCGGTTTCGTGTTCAGATCAGGGTTTACCGGTGCCAACAGAGAACATAAGCACATTATCGAATACAGCCTTAAATTAGACTCCAATCCTGAATTTACCGCAGGTGTAATTGTTGCTTATGCTCGTGCCGTAGTCCGTCTCTATAATGAGGGTTGCGTAGGATGCAAGACCGTATTTGATATCGCTCCTTCGTATCTTTCTCCTTTAAGTGCTGAGGAATTAAGAGCAACCATGCTCTAAACCTCTTTAAGAAGTTTTAAAAAAACATCTTAGAGTTCTTTAAAAAGGGGAATGCTTAGTTAAAGGCATTCCTCTTTTTTGTTTTATCAAACTGCCCCTACCGAGCCGTCATGCTCCTTGAGTTTTTGTTTAAATTCGTCAAGTTTGGAGCAATCCAATACCCAGTGCATGGCCTGCTCAAGATAGTTGAGATCGCCTTTTTTGGCATCAAGGCTTGAAGCAACCTCAGCAGGATAAGAGCCGTAGCGCCAGGTAACGAGGTTTTTGAGGTTTGAGAAGGTCGCTTTTAACATACCTTCAGCTTTACCTTCGGCT
>CALBLB010000358.1 GCA_937896115.1 uncultured Succinatimonas sp. | reverse complement strand
TTCACGATCAAGGCGTTCATGTACATAGGCAGGTGCATTCAAGGCATTGTTGCGACGGGTAAATTCTGCTACTTCATTATCATAGCTTTCATCTATGCCCAGTTCTTTTTTAATGATGCGCAGTTGCTCATTTAAAAGATAATCCTTCTGATTGCGCTCCATGGCGGCCTTGGCCTGTTCAAGCACATGCTCTTCTATTTCCTGCTTATAGGAAATGCCGTTGAGTGCGGCAATAAGGATACGGGCACGCTCGGCAGGATCGGTGCAGGAGAGAAGCAGAACTTTGGTATCGCGGTCAAGTCTTAAAGCCTGAGCCATAATATCAGTGAGTACGCTGAGATTTTCATTACTCATCATTTCACTGACTATATCGGCAGGAACTCCTTCAGGTAACAAAGGTTCACGGCCTGAGGCAGTGTTTTCTCTTGCATACTGAAGGCAGGAGCGCAACATGGAAAGAAGTTGCGCAGCCTTCTTAGGATCTACGCTCTTTTCCTGCAGGTACTCGATCCTGGCAGTTCTTAAATTGTCTCCGTAATTTTCATCCTTCTGAGGAGCATTGATCTCAAGAAGACGTATACGGGAGATCCCTTTAACCATACCAAAAGAACTCTTACCGGGCTCTTCTTTTTCTGTCAAAGCAGTAACTTTTGCGGCAATTCCTACGGGATGTAACTCGGTTATTCCGGGGATCATCTGGCGGTCATTTTTCTGACAGAACAGCGCAAGCATATGATCATCATTGCGCTTGGCCATACGGAAAGCCTCCAGAGACGATTCCCGTCCTATGGGGATCTTAACGCGCACCGACGGCGTGATGGTCAATCCGCGCAAGGTAACGAGCGGCAGTTGCGCGATCTCACGATCTTTTTTCTTCTGTTCGGTCATAAAAAAGTAACCCTTAAAATAATCCTTTTCAGAACATGTGGATGTTTTGCTTGAATTTCAATTATATGGCGCAAACATTCTGCATATTCAGACAAAAAACCCGGGAGCAAAGCCCGGGTAAATCAATAAGTCAAAAGCTTAAGATGCGGAGCTTTGCTCTTTGCGTATGATAAGCGGCTCTTTACCGTCTCTAACCACACTTTCGTCAACCACGATGCGCGCGACGTCCGATACTGAAGGAACATCGTACATAGTATTAAGCAACAATCCTTCAACAATCGATCTTAAGCCGCGGGCACCGGTATGACGCTTAACTGCAGCATCGGCGATGGCTTCAAGAGCTTCCTTGGTAAATTCAAGATCAACTCCCAAAAATCCCATCATGGCCTCAAACTGCCTGACAATAGCATTTTTAGGTTCGCGCAACACTCGGATAAGATCATCACGAGTCAATTCGCTCAAGGCTGTGATAACCGGCATACGTCCGACAAATTCAGGAATAATGCCGTATTTCACCAAATCCTCAGGTTCGGCTTTGGAATATTTATCAGAAAGGCTAAGCTCCTTATCCTTCCCGTAAACCTCAGCGCCAAAACCTATGCTGCCGTGTTTGGCCACACGTTTTTCAACGATTTTATCCAAGCCGTCAAAAGCACCGCCGCAGATAAAGAGGATCTGTGAAGTGTCTACTTCAATCATTTTCTGCTGAGGATGTTTGCGTCCGCCCCCGGGAGGAACAGAAGCAACGGTGCCTTCAACCAGTTTCAATAAAGCCTGCTGGACACCTTCTCCGGATACATCACGGGTTATGGAAGGATTTTCAGACTTGCGGGCGATCTTGTCGATCTCATCGATGTAAATGATACCCTTTTGGGCTTTTTCAACGTCAAAATCGCAGTTTTGCAAAAGTCTCACGATGACATTTTCCACGTCTTCGCCTACATACCCGGCTTCAGTAAGCGTGGTGGCATCAGACATTGCAAACGGCACATTTAAAAATTTGGCTAAAGTCTGAACCAATAAAGTTTTACCAGATCCCGTAGGACCGATCATCAGAATGTTCGATTTTCCGAGATCCACGTCAGTATCAACGCCGTTGTGACGCAAGCGCTGATAATGATTATATACGGCCACGGAAAGTACCTTCTTGGCATCTTCCTGACCGATGACGTAATCGTCAAGATGTCTGGCGATCTCATGGGGAGTAGGAATGTTTTCAAGATCTATACCCTTGGAGATCTGATCTTCTTCCTTTTCTCCCTTCGCACCGTGCAACATACGGTAGGCGTTATCGATGCAATCAGAGCAAATGGCATAGCCATGAGCTCTCAAAAGCTTGCGCGTGGCGCTGGCACCTTTGCCGCAAAACACGCACTTGGTCTTCGATCCCTTTATTTCTTCTGCCATATCAATGCCCGATCATTTATTTATGGTCGCCAGATCCGCTCAACTGTTCCCGGTTGGCGATGATCTTGTCGATTATGCCGTATTCAAGCGCCTCGGCCGCCGTGAGGAAATTGTCGCGATCGGTATCGCGCTCAATAACCTCCAAAGGCTTGCCGGTGTGCTCAGATAGAATTCCGTTGAGGGTCTTTTTGACGCGCTGGATCTCATTTGCATGAATGAGAATATCCGACGCCTGCCCTCTGAAGCCTCCCAGAGGCTGATGGATCATTATGCTTGCATGAGGCAATGCATAACGTTTGCCGTGTGCACCGCCTGTCAACAGAAAAGATCCCATGGAACAAGCCTGTCCCATGCACAAAGTGCACACGTCAGGCTTGATGTACTGCATGGTATCGTAAATGGCCAAACCTGCAGTCACGGCTCCCCCGGGAGAATTAATATATAAGTAAATATCCTTGTCAGGATCTTCTGATTCTAAAAACAGGAGCTGCGCCACGATAAGATCGGCCATCTGATCATTGACCTCACCGGTGAGAAAGACCACCCGATCTTTTAACAATCTTGAAAAGATGTCAAAAGAACGTTCCCCGCGACCTGTTTGCTCGATCACCATGGGAACTAACGAGGACATACGTGTATTCTGCATGAATTTCAGCTCCTATTTTCTAAGATTATCAGTGCTGAGCAGCTCTTTTGTTGACGATTTCGTCAAAGCTTGCCACTTCTTCACCGTCGGCGGCTTTGCTCATAACGTAATCGATGAGATCGCGCTCGAAGGCCAGTTCCTGAATGTTGGCAAACTGTTGCTTGTTCTTACGCAACTCGGCTTTGAATTGCTCAGGATCTTCATAAGCACCGGCAATCAGATCAAGCTCGGCATTCACAGAAGCCTCAGAAGGCTCCTTGATCTCGGCTTTTTCTGCGATTTCGCGGAGCAATACGCCAAGACGGGCATCCTTAGCGGCTTCATCCTTATAGAAATCGTCCTTTGCGAAAGCTTCAGGCAACTTCTTCATGCCGTAATAGCTCATCTGCTGCATCATATTGCGACGCAGACGCTCGATCTCGATCTGAACAAATGCAGAAGGAATATCGAACTCGCCGTACTGCTCGGACAAAGCCTTAAACAGACGATCGCGGATCTCGTTACGCAGGGCACGGGCCAGTTCACGTTCCATATTACGGCGCAAATCAGCCTTAAAGGTCTCTACTGAACCGTCCTTAACACCGTAAATCTTTACGAAATCGGCATCAACTTCAGGCAACACGGCCTTCTGCACGGCATTGACGGTAATATCAAACTCGGCATCCTTGCCGGCCAAATCTTTGGCATGATATTCCTCAGGGAACTTTACGGAGATGGTGAAGGAATCGCCGGCTTTATGACCTTTGATCTGCTCGGTAAAGCCAGGGATCATCTGGGTCTTGCCGATCACCAAGGAGAAATCCTTAGCCTTGCCGCCTTCAAATTCCTTGCCGTCCACGCGACCTAAGAAATCGATCTTGGCGGTGGTGCCGTCTTCTGCTGCAAGACCGTCTTCAGTCTGCCACTTGACCTGCTGTTCACGCAGAGTATCAACCATGTGATCGACATCGGCGTCGGTGACTTCGGCTTTAAGCTGCTTGAGTTTGAGTTCTTCAAAAGGTTTGAGAGCTACATCACACATTACCTCAACGGCAACGGTATAAACGAGATCTTCATCCTTTTTGAAAGAAGCTTTGGAAAGGCTTACATTGGGACGGCCGACCACGTGCAATTTGGACTCGTCGATGGCTTTATCGATAGTGTCGTTGATGAGCTGATCGTAAGCATCGGTCCAGATATTATGAGCAAAGGTAGACTCCAAAATGTCAGAAGGAATGTGTCCCTTGCGGAAGCCGTCCAGCTTAGCGTTCTTGGCTACTTTTTTAAAACTTGCGGCATATGCCTTTTTGACGTCCTCGGCCGGTACGGTGACGGTAATGACGCGATTCAGGCCTTCTTTAGTCTCGGTTGAAACCTGCATTGTTTACCTCGGTTGGGTTGCAGAATTGTAAAATCCAAAAAACCGCGCAAATATAAAACGGGTACGCAGTTAAACTCGACTATTATAGTCAACTGATCTAAGGCGTATCAAGTACCGAAAAAAAACGAAGGAGGCTTTATGTCCACGCACAGTGCTAAATTGGGTATTGTTGAAGGTTTTTACGGCAAACCTTATCAAAAAACAGTACGCGAATATCTGATGCAACGTAGTGCGGCAACAGGCTTTTCCTTCTACATTTACGCACCTAAAAACGACGTTTCCTTACGCTCAAAATGGAATTTTGATTTTAAAGAAGACGATCTTTGCAACCTCGCTTGCATGGCAACATATGCTCATTCCTTGGGACTTGGTTTCAGTGTTTCCTTATCCCCCGTGGGGATCTGCTCGAAAGGAAAAGCAGGAGAAGCGCAACTCATAAAAAAATTCAAAACTTTGGAAAAAATCAACGCTTGCGATTTCTTTACCCTTTTTTTTGATGATATTCCGGCAGACTGCCCCGATCTTGGCAAAAAGCAAAACGTTCTCATCAAAGCCTTGCAAAAAAATCGTACCAACAAGCGCGGAAAAATTTTTATCTGTCCTAGTTTTTATTCATTCGATCCGGTGTTAGCACGTGTTTTCGGGAAAATGCCGCCCGATTATTTTTCAGATCTCACCAAAGATCTTGATAATGACGTCTGTTTTTTTTGGACCGGCAATAGGGTTTTATCTCAAG
>CALBLB010000357.1 GCA_937896115.1 uncultured Succinatimonas sp. | reverse complement strand
CTGTTTGAAAACTTCACCTAAAGAGCCGTCAGCGTTCCCTGACGCAACCTCCAAAGCAAGACCAAGATTTCTTGAATTGCGGTCTTCTGCATACTGCGAATAAGCGTTAGCCTTGCGCGCTACGCTGACAGTCATCTCATTTCCGTTCAAAGAAGTAGCTGATTGCAAAGTAGGCGACAAAAACGCCGGATCATTTAAAGACAAACTGCCGTTTACGGTTAACGATCCTGCCTCTATCAAAGAATTCAGCGCAATAACCCTCGTGAAGTTGTCCTTATAGTAATCTTTAACCGGAGCCAAGCTTAATTTAACATCTCCTAATTCAGCAATGTAGCTTACCTTCAAAACATCGTTTGAGACGGTATCGTAGCCTAATTCAAGCACAGATCCGTCAAGGCCGAAATAGTCACCGTTTATGCTTATCTGCCCAAGCTTATTCTTGCCGCCTGGGGAAAGGGTTCCGGCATTGGTAAAGCTCCCTTGTGCTGTATTTCCCAAAGCATAAGTACTGACAAGACTGCTACTTGATAGGTTTACTACTCCTTCAAGATTAAATGTAGCATTACCTTCAAGTCTGGCATCTTCCTGGATATTTACCGCTCTTACATCATACTTGCCGTTCAACGCGGTATTTCCGGCCAGCAAATTCAAAACTATGCTGTTTGCACCTGTGATATTACCGTCGTAAGAGAAAGAGAAGTCATGATCAGCCGTGCCAAGCTTGCCTGCTTTAAAGTTTTCACCGAAGGTTATGGTAGTCACAAGCTTGTCATTTCCCTGATATTGCAATAAATCATTGTCAGGATCCCATTGAGAAACAATGTCACCGTAAATTTCGGCGCCGTTGACTATATGGATATTTTTAACATAGGCATTCTTGGCTATCGTTACGGCACTGCCGTGTCCTGCAATCACTCCGCCTGCGATGAAATCATCGACCAAAGCACCGTCAAGCTCCGGCAAAAGCGCCAGCTTTTCAAAATCATTCTGATTTTCATTAAATTTGCTTCTGATAAAAGAGCCGCGATATTCAGTTTTGTTTCCCAGATTGTTATCGCCAAAATCAAAACGTACGGCGTCACCTTGATAGCCTGAGGCCCTGACAGATCCCAAGATCTTAACAGCCTGCTCTTTGCCGTAGGATACGAGTACTCCTATGCCACCTTTTCCGTCGACACTTACCTTGGTATCGTCTGCAACGGTAAGGCTGTTGGAACTGCCGTCTACCCGTATACCTATACCGTACAGTCCTGAACTTAAAATAGGAGCTTTCTGAACTATATCATTATAACTTCCGTATACATGCAGGCCTATGCCGTATGCCGTAGCATTGCTC
>CALBLB010000356.1 GCA_937896115.1 uncultured Succinatimonas sp. | reverse complement strand
AATATTACTCATCAAACCACGGTATGCCCTGAATGGAAATCACCGCACGGATCGGCTACTGAAATCAGTATTAAAGATTTATGTAAAGCTAGACGTTTGTCTCCGAATTCTACGGCTGCTTTGGAAGAGGCTCTTGTTGAATATGACGCATTTCATAATTTCACCTCAGAACTATCAGGAAAGTTATGAATGAATTTAATATCTTTGAGCGTGGCACTGTTTTAGGTTCAATTGGCGGAAATGCAACCAAGCATCTGCTGATCCTTTGTAATAATCCAATTGAATATACGCGTTTCGAGAATTCAGAAAAAGCCGTATTAACGGTAAATGTAACTTCACATGCACTCATACTTAAGATCTAAACCAAGCGTTTGGAATGTTCTTTAAGTTACAAATGAAAATTTTTGGGGATCAGGGATCTGTTTTCCTGTTATTAAGTCCAGTCGATTAAAAATCCGTTTTTTCTGTTTTGTAGAACATGGGTAGTCTTTTTATATGCGTGATTTTCTGAGTACGAGAGATTGCCTCCTCCGTCAGGAAGTGATTTTATGAAATCAGAGGAAATTTAAGCTACTAAGGGTAATCCGCCGCTTGGTGCAGGCGGTTTCGATAAAATCTCAATGGTACAGCTGACACCTTTGCCTAAGGATTTATTAGTCTTACTAACCCGAGACACGCCCAATCGTTTGTAGCTGTCTACAATCGCATCTTTAAACTGTTTGACGGTAAGATTGTTGATCAAGGTATTGGGACAGTAGCAGACTTTGTCTAAGAGCAAGCCGACCAATGAGCCGGACTCTCTTGCTACCAGCAGATCAGACATGCGTACCTTCACCAGAGGTTGGAGTGCAGCGGCAATTACTGTCTTGATGCGGTGATTCATGGTGGATAATTTCAATAGATTATCCACAGTTGTTTTCTTCACGGCCTTGCCTGAATGAAGGGTATTACCTGAACGCAGGCATTTAAAGCCTATCTCAGCACTCCATCTAAGCCTGTATGTGGCATAGATTTGAGCTAAATCCAATTTGGCTGCGGGGATGTTGGTGGCCAGGTAACAGTAACCGTTTAAAGACGGATCACTTGCATCTTTGCTCTGATCAGGATCTCTGGTTGAATCATTGCCACAGTAATAAGGGTTGTAAACCTTGAGAATTCTCATGATCAGATCTTTTTTGCCCTTGCGGCGAGATCTCACTATGAAGTCATAAGAGCATTTGTTTTTAAAACGCATGTCTTCGTTGAGCTTGATCCGTTCACCGTTATATTCGACCACCTCATCGATGTATTTGTCATTGGCGAATGCTTGAGCACGAAGGACCTCCGGCTTTAAAGAGTTCTTCATTTTAATTAGGAAGTAGGCTCCGTTTTCTTCAAGCTCTCTAAAGAGATCAAGGGACGGATAACCGGCGTCTGCGATGAAAAGTTTATTTCCCATTTTGTCGCAACGGATCTCAGCTCGTTCTGATGCCACCGCACTGGTTATGGATGCAGTGAATAAAGCAGAGTGAAGCAAAGACCAGCCTGCGTGTAACTTTCTACCGGCACCGCCTACAGAGGTTTTGAAACTTTGATCATTAGGATCATCATTTTGAGCATGAGCTGCAGCTTGGGGATTAACCGTGATCTCACAGCCATCCTGAGCGATGATATCGTCAAGATCTTTAACCAATCCCTGTAATTCTTTGACGGCATCAGCCGATTGGGACATGGATTGAGCTGTGAGGTGCTCTTCAAGCTCTTTTATGAATTCTGAAGCGAACTTTGCGATGTTCTCTCTGGCAATAAACTTCTCAACAGCACTTCTGCTGACAGGTTTACTGCCGGAGAATACACCAATGGAGTTGTACTTACGCCATATAGCTCCGATAGAAGGCTTTCTCCCGCCTTCACGAGTGGCATCGAGATATGCCTTGATAAAGATTAAAGGGTGGATTTTACGAAAACGCTTTATTAAACCGCAGTCTTTAGCGAGAGCCAAGAGGAAGCGAAAATTAACCACCGGAGAAAGTTCGCCAAGAAGCTTGAAATTTGATGAGAAATTGTCGAAAATATCCATAAGCTGTCCTTGTGTATGATTTTTATGTGGTAATTTAAATTATATCACAGAACAGCTTAAAATCAAGTCTTGAT
>CALBLB010000355.1 GCA_937896115.1 uncultured Succinatimonas sp. | reverse complement strand
CTTCCGATCTCATCCCCAGCAGAGAAAACACGCATTAAAAAGGAAACAGAAACCATGAACAACAGGCTGTCGTATTTCCGCCTGCATATTATGCCACAGCTTTGAGTAAGGCTTACGCTCAAAAGAGCTAAAACGACGGAGTTTTAGGATTTATCAGATGAGTTTTTGCTTGAAATTTAGCCGGGAAGTAAATTTGCCATTAAAAAAAGGGAGAAACAGTATTCTCCCTTTTTGAAAAATCGTTAGAAGATTTATCTCAATTTTTGGGCCAAATCGTAGGTAGATCTCATAAATTGATGTTTATGTTTGGTGATGCATTCGACGATATCTTCGTTAACCAACTCGCCGTTTTGCACGCCTACGCAACGGCCTGAATGACCCTGACGCAACAGCTCGATTGCATAAGCGCCCATACGGGAGGCCAGCACGCGATCGTAAGGCGACGGGGTACCGCCGCGCTGAATGTGGCCTAATACCGTGGCACGGGTTTCAAGACCTATCAATGCCTCAAGCTCTTTTGCCATCTGATAAACGTCGGTCTGATTTTCGCAAACAACCAAAATTGCATGACGTTTGCCTGCATCGATGCCGGCTTTTATGGATGCATAGACTTCTTTTTTATTCCAAGGAACTTCAGGAACCAACACCGCTTCAACGCCGCAGGCTACGGCACAGGATACGGCCAAGTCTCCGCAGTGATGTCCCATGACTTCGCAAACGCTGATGCGTTTGTGGGATGAGCAGGTATCACGCAGTTTGTCGATACATGACACGGCGGTGTTAAGTGCAGTATCAAAACCTATGGTTGCATCGGTTCCGGCAATGTCGTTGTCGATGGTGCCGGGAAGTCCGATTGTGGGGAATCCAAGTTCGGAAATAAATTTGGCACCCATGTAAGAACCGTCACCGCCTATTACTACGAGGGCATCAAGGCCGATCTTCTTCATGACGGCCACGCTTTCCTCGCGAACTTTAGGTTGTTTGAATTCAGGGAAACGCGCAGTCCCCAAAAAAGTTCCGCCGCGATTTAGCAGATCGGAAACGCTGTGACGTCCCAACTGAATGATGTCGTTATTGTGCAGACCCATATAGCCGTCGCGGATACCGTACATCTGAAAACCGTAATCAAGTCCGGTACGTACGATGGCGCGGATTGCCGCGTTCATTCCCGGCGAATCTCCGCCTGAGGTCAACACGCCGATTTTTTTGATAAATGCCATAAATGAAGCTGTCCTAAATTTAGCTCAGTACGGATTTTACTTTGAAAGATTTGCTGCAGTTTCGATAATGGAGCTGAAATCTGCAACCTTTAAGGAAGCACCGCCGATAAGACCGCCATCAATATCTTTTTGAGCAAAAAGCTCAGGTGCAGTCTTGGCATTGCAAGAACCACCGTAGAGAATTTGAACCTTGTCAGCAACATCAGCATCAAAAGTTTTCAAATATTCACGGATCTGAGAATGAACATTTTCTGCAATTTCAGGAGTGGCGGTTTTGCCGGTTCCTATAGCCCAAATAGGTT
>CALBLB010000354.1 GCA_937896115.1 uncultured Succinatimonas sp. | reverse complement strand
ATCTGATGCATTAGATATACGATCGTCTTTGGTAAAAATATCTTTGCGGGTGAGTCCTTTTTGAGGATCGTAGGCCAGGGTGTTAACGATCTGCATATAGATTAACCTTCAATTATCATGCTGTAATCTTATAATCATTTGATCTATAAAATTTATAATTTATAAAATGCGGATTTTAAATTTACTGCAGTTTTTCTTTGAAAATTTAATGGATAATTTGAAGCTGAAGTCGCTTCGCTTTTGCTAAAAGATTTTTTTAAGTTTTTTTTAGATCACTGTTTGTTATACAAAACAGAATATTAGTTCTATCAAATTATATTGTCAGAAAAAATCAGGAGAAACTAATCCATATTTTATGTACAGGTTTTAATCCAAATTTTACAATCTCTTTTATAAAAGTTAATTCAATCCTACTCTTGTCTTAATAATTTGATGATTAAATTCCCGGCAACGAAGTTTTGTATTCCGCGCAGGGAAAGAAAATGGAGTTCTCTGTTTTAGGCGGCTCTGCTACTGTTGAGTCGTTTTTTTTCTTACGGTAAGTCTCACCTGCTCTTCATCAAAGCTTTAAGACCGCATTTACCATGAAGCCTTCAATAAATTGCTTAAACTAATCGCATCAAATTATCAAAGAACAAACGTTAAGAGACAGTCATAGACTCAAGGACATTATCCTCTTGCTAAAAGTAATCATCAAAAATCATATCACCACCAAATGGTCATTTGAGAACATTCAAGGTAATGATGGTGATTTTTATTTATCACTTTGAAATGCCGTCCAAATAAAGATAACAAACAACGCAACTAATGTAGCACATAATAATATCAGTAAATAACTGTTAATTTTTGAAGGCTCCCAAAGATTTTGATTTTTTTAACAAGAAAGAATATTAATGCTGATATTGTCAAAATATTTAACATCAATCCTATCGTTGCTGTTGTAAGAGCGAGATCGGATAATCCGTCTTTACTTAAAAAAGAGACAGCCCAAAAAGCGATTTGAGCACCCAAAAAAGTTACACAGATCCCAAGTATTTTGCTAAGCAAATCGATCCATTTTTCTGTATATCCTTTTGCGTCTGCCATTTTTTTGATTGTTTGTAAATTCATTGTTTCACAGTCTCTTTGCCGGTCTGTATT
>CALBLB010000353.1 GCA_937896115.1 uncultured Succinatimonas sp. | reverse complement strand
GCCGATTTGGCCCGTGAGTATTCCGACGATGCCAATACCAAAGCCCAAGGCGGCGTGATGGGCAGTTATGCTAAAGGTGCCTTGGCAGCCAATCTTGATGAGGCCTTGTTTGCATTAAAGCAGGCAGGAGATACCACTGCCGTGATCAAAGATGAGTTCGGCGCTCACTTTTTAAGATTAGACGGGATCACCGCAGCTCACGTACCGTCCTTTGCTGATATCAAAGAGCAGGTGATCAAAGCTTGCACCGATGAACAGGCACGTAAAGATTACGATGCAAAAGTACAGACTTTGACCGATGTTTCCTTTGAGAATCCTGATTCGCTAGACGCAGTGGCCAAGGCTTTGGATCTTGAGGTTAAAGATTCAGGAATATTGCGCTACGGCGACAGTTCGTCAGCCTGGCCTCTTAACACTCAGGAGATGCAGAAAGCGGCTTTTAAAGAAGAAAATCGTACCTCTGGAACCAATTCTCAGGCCATTTCCTTAGGTGATAACGCCGCTGCCGTCATCAATGTAAGTGCTTATCAGGAAGCCAAACTCATTCCTTTTGACAAAGATCAGGCAAAAGCCACAGAACTGGCTTTAAAACAAAAGAGTGAGGAGCTGGCTCGCAGCAGACTTACCGATTTTGCCAAGGCCTTACTCGCAAGCCCTGATACTGCGCTTCCTCAGATGGTAAGTGCTCGCAATGATGTTGAAGTTTCCCGCAGCGGACGAGAGCTTTCTCCTGAATTTGCCCAGAATGTGTTTGCAATGCCTAAGGATGAGGGCAAAGCATATACAGTCGGAGTGAATGATGACAAGATGGTACTTGCCGTTTTGAAGAAAATAGGCCAAAGCAAGGAAGCCGATGAAAAGGCATACGAAAACTTCATTGCATCGCAATTAGTGCAAATAAAGAGCAGTGATGCCGTACAAATGCTCTATAAAGGTGCAAGAGAACTGCAAAATATCGAATATAACGATGATGCTATCAAGATGGTAATTCAGCAGGATAGTTCTGATAAATAATTCTGCACTGTTTTGGTGAAACGTTAAGCCCGAGATCTTGCAATCTCGGGCTTTTTGCTCTTTAATGGTGAACATAAAAAGAGCTTTAGGACAGAATTATGAATATACATGAATATCAGGCTAAGGAGATTTTCAAAGCGTACGGCTTACCGGTTGCCGACTTTCGTGTCAGCAGCAAAGCTACCGGCATAGGTAAGGGAGCTTATGAATTGGCTCCGGGGCCTTTTGTCTGCAAATGTCAGGTGCACAGCGGTGCCCGCGGTAAGGCTGGCGGAGTAGCCAAAGTTAATACTCCGGCTGA
>CALBLB010000352.1 GCA_937896115.1 uncultured Succinatimonas sp. | reverse complement strand
GTGATTACGATTTACGCACCTACTTTAACAACGAGTTTTACGACGATCATGTCAGACGTTATAAAAAACGTCCCATTTACTGGATGTTCCAAAGTCCTAAGAAAAACTTCAAAGCGCTGGTTTACAACCATCGGTACCGCTCAGGTTTAGTCAGTCGTCTGCGTCGTAATTATCTGCTTGATTATAAGAACAAGCTTGATTTGAAACTTGCCCAGCTTGAAAAAGCGAATGAATCGGGCAAGGGGGCTTCGTATAAGGAAATCGAACGCATCCGCAAGCAGACTGTCGACATGCAAAATTACGATGCTACCTGCCTGTATCAATTGGCTCAGGATGATATTGCTATCGATCTTGATGACGGCGTAAAAGTGAATTACCCCAAGTTCGGTACTGCTTTGGCCAAGATCACCGGACTGTAAGGGGAAAGCTATGAGTAATCAAGCATTGGAAAAAGCACTTAATGCGTTGTTTGAACAAAGTAGGCTGGTATTTTTTGACGATGAAAATGGCAAAAACAGGGCTGAATTTGACGAACTTGAATTGCCGGATATCGAAAAAATCATTACAGATAACAATGAATTCACTGTCAAATACCGGGTATTAAGGCAAGAGAGAGAAAAAAAGTTTTTAATCTACCGCAAAGACGGCGCACCAAAAGATGAAAACAATTGGCTCTTGGATCTGCAGATGTCTTATCCCGTGTATAAGGCCGATGAGATCTCGCTTATTGCAAGCGATCTTAACTTGTCTCCAGAACGCTTTTATACAACGGTAAAAGCATTCCCGGGATTTTTTGCAAACAGAGATTTAAGGAATAGATTAAAGCGGGCAGTTGATCCTTCTGCAGAGACCGAAGATACGTTGCGATTAAAAATGCTTGCGATCCTGTCTCCGCTTAAAAAAGCAGATGATTTTGAGCAGGTAGTGATGAGCCTCATTAAGGGTCAACTTGAACTTGAAAAATCCTCAGACTATGCTGCCGAAGATATTGCCACAAAGAATTTTGGTATTGACCTTAGCTTATATGCCTACTTCTTGCAAAAGATGAAAGCCGAATATGGATATGAAAAAAAGGCTTCCGTTGCTTTGCCTATCAAAGATTTTGTCTTTGCTCTTTTTCATGATCATCTGGCTAAGGGCGATGCAGGCAAT
>CALBLB010000351.1 GCA_937896115.1 uncultured Succinatimonas sp. | reverse complement strand
TATTGTTGCGTTTAAAATGATTACTGACTTTAATTGTGATTTTTGAATCGCAATTAAAGCCCGTAATCAAGATCATGATGTTTTAATTCACTCACACCCCAAGATCATTTAATGACAGTTTAAAAGCTTCCAGAAAAACATCGGCATCTTTTTTATCAAAACGTAAAGGCGGACGGATTTTGAGGGTGTTTCCGGCTTTTCCGGCACATCCTATCAGCACGTGATGGTGACAAAGACGGTTTACGATTAACGATGTAAGCTCTCCGTCAGGCTCTTTGCTTTGTCTGTCTTTAACCAGTTCAAGTCCGGTGAAAAGTCCTGCCCCGCGTACATCTCCTATGCAAGGATGTTCTGACATAAGGGCCTTTAGACCTGCTCTTAAATAGTCACCGGTTTCACCGGCCTTGGCGATAAGATCATCTTCTTTCAGCACTTCAAGTACTGCAGTTCCTGCAGCAGCCGCAGCAGGAGATCCCCCGAAGGTATTGAAATAACCCGTGGATTTGGCCAAAACTTCAGTGATCTCAGGACGAGTTACGGCAGCGGACATGGGGTAGCCGTTGCCCATGGGTTTACCCATGGTCACGATATCGGGTAATACTCCGTGACGCATGAATCCCCACATTACTCCGGTACGTCCGAAGCCAGGTTGTACTTCGTCGGCAATATACAGTCCGCCGTAACGGTGTACCGTATCGATCGCAGGTTTTAAAAATCCCTGAGGATCTGCAAATACTCCGTCTGATGAGAAGATGTCGTCGATAATGAGAGCGGCGAATTTAATGCCTTCGGCTTCAAATTCTTTGATCTTCTGTTCAATATCAGCTGCAAATTTCTTGGCAAGCTCATCTTTTTGAATGCGGTAGGTATCGGGAGCCGGTACGGTTTTTACAAATTCAGAAGTGGTTTTTCCTTTGGTTGCAGAAGGCGAGCACATCGTTACCAGATATGAATTGCCGTGATATGCTCCGTCCGTAACTATGATCCCTTTGCCGCCGGTAAAGTACATGGCCATGCGCAAGGCCAAATCGTTGCTTTCAGTTCCGGTGCAGGTTAAGGCGATATTGGTCAAAGGTTTGGGAAAAGTATCCAAAAGTTTTTCGGCGTAATCGTCGACTACGCGATTTAAATAGCGGGTATGGGTATTTACCTTGAGCAATTGCTCTTTTACGTATTCGGCAACCTTAGGATGTGCATGGCCTATGCAGGCTACATTGTTGTAGCAATCAAGATAACGTTCACCGTTTGCGGTGATGAGATAGGAGCCTTCACCTCTTTCAACTTCTATAGGTTGCTTGAAAAAGAGTACGGCAGGGGCTCCGAACAGGCGCAGACGGCGTTGGGTTTCTGTTTTGATTGCAGGATCTTCAATACCGTCAAGATCTTCAGGATGAAAGGCGTTCATATCAAGAATTGATCGCATGCTGACATCTCCTTGGTTAAGGTAAATAAACTATATGTTGCAAGTTACAATATAAATGTTTAAAGTGCAACATACAGTCTAAAACGGAGCAGGGTAAGGTTCAGCATGGTGCGCGCTGTGAACGTCTTTGAAAGACAGTAGCCACAAGCAATCCCAATTCGTAAAGTGCGATCATGGGAAAGGCCAAAAGCAGTTGTGAGGTTACGTCAGGCGGGGTGATCAACGCAGCTATTGCCACTATTGCTACAATGACGTAACGCCTTGCACTTTTTAATTTCTCAAGCTTTACGAGTTTGGTAAAGCTTAATAAGGTTACGGCTACCGGAAGTTCAAAGGCCAGACCGAAGGCCAAAAAAAGATGCATGCAAAAGCCTATATACGCGTCTATATCCGGAGCAAAATTTACATCTTGGGGAGTAAAAGCGGCAATGAAACGAAAGACAAAACGAAAGAGCACGAAATAGCAGTAGGCCACTCCCGAGGCAAACATGCAAAGGGATGAGATAAGTAAAGGAACGATGAATTTCTTCTCCTTTTTATAAAGCCCCGGAGCTGTAAAAGTCCATATTTCATAAACAAAAAAAGGCAATGACAGAGCAAACGATGCAAACAGTACCGCTTTAAGCGGTCCCATGATCGGCGAAACAACACCTACTGACAAAAATTTGGAACCTTCTGGAAGGCAGGCGTATAAAGGTCTGGCCAGAAGGGAAAAGATCTCTTGGGTAAACGGCAAGAGCGCCAAGGTTATGACGATAAAACAGCATAAGGATTTTAAAAGTCTTGAGCGTAATTCCCCAAGATGCCCTTTAAGATTCATGCTTTGGGAATTCTCCCGCATACAGGCCTCCTGACTTTTAACGATCTTTTGACTACCCGTTTATTTTTATGATTCAGCCTTTGAATTTCTTGTCTTAAGCTGTCTATTTCTTCCTGAAGTTTGGCGCAAGAAAGGGGCGTCTGAGGTGGTGAAACGGTAAAACGCTTGATTTTAACAGCGCTGTTTGGCGCTGTTGCAACCGTTTTAGCAAGATGTTTAAAATCGTTTACCGTGTTTTGGACATTTGAACCTTCACGTTCAAGTTCAGATTTGAGGCTGTTAAGGTAACTTTGAGCTTTTCCCCACAATTTTCCGGCACGAAAGGCTAATTGCAGTGTTTTTTGGGGACCTAAAACTACTATCGCAAACACTGCAATTACGAGGATCTGCCCGAGATCTACCATGATTTAACGTTGCTCCTTAGGAGGCAGAGTTTCTTTTTTAGCAGGATCTGCAGGATCGTTCATGCCTTCTTTAAAACCGCGGATCGCACCGCCTAAATCTTTTCCCATATTGCGCAATTTTCCGGTACCAAAAACCAATGCGACCACTACAAGCAGGATCAACCAATGCCATACGGACATAGCACCCATGATAATTCCCTCCGACATCTGAAAACTTCAAATAGATCTAGGCCTTGCAACAGATCAAAATGTATAGCCGCGTTATGAGCATCATCGATGCGGCGAAAAATAAGTGTTCACTATTTATGATGAAAAAGTGTTCACTAATTTTGATGTTTTGAAAATTAAGCCTGTGTTAAGATTAAAACATTGATGTTGCAAGTCCAACATATTCACCAATATAGGGCTTGAGCGATGCAAAAAAAAGCCGTGTGCACCGTTAAGGCACAGGTATCGTGTTCAATTAAAAAAATTAAAGGCCTAAGTAAGTTAGCAATTTGAAGAAGACGGGGACTAACAATAAAGAGGGCAGATAGTTTATGACCTTAAATGAGGCTATTTTGGTCATATTAAAGCCAAGAGCGATGATCAGGACGCACCCGGTGGCCGAAAGTTCGCCTATAAGTGCGTTTGAAAGATACGGAGAGAGGTAGGATGAGCAAAGTACGATGGCTCCTTGGAAGAGCAACGTAAACAAAGCCGATCCCAAAACACCTGCTCCCATGGCTGCTGCCATCATGATCCCCGCAATAAAATCCAAAAGCGATTTGGTGTAAAGCATGGAGTAATCGCCGCGCAGACCGGCCTCAAGAGAGCCTACGATCACCATTGCACCGACATTCATAATGAGGCATGAAGTGATGAAGGCTTCGGTAATTTTAGAACTGTTGCCGCCTTTGGCAAAACGTTTTAAGAGTCTGTCGGTGCCTGAATTGACTTTATCTTCAAGTTTTAAGACTTCACCTGCAAGCAATCCGAAACCTATGCTTAAGATGATTATCAGAATATTTGATGTCTTAAGGGCTCCCTGGATACCGATCACCAAAGTGCACAGACCTAAGGCTTTTAATACTTCGCCTGAGAGTTTTTCTGAGATCCCTTTGCGTATGCACAGTCCCAACAAAGCCCCGATGATGATGGCGAAAGTATTTACCAAAACAGCAAACATTTTATGTGAGGAAATTTCGATGAGTAAAAATAAAAAAAGACGCCGTCCAGCGTCTTCATTAGTGGTGCCCGGGGTCGGGATCGAACCGACACGGACGGATAAGGTCCGAGGGATTTTAAGTCCCTTGTGTCTACCAATTTCACCACCCGGGCTTACCCAGTTGGAGGCGCGTTCCAGAGTCGAACTGGACTATACGAATTTGCAATCCGCTGTATAACCGCTTTACTAACGCGCCGATTGAATTTTAATGGAGCGGGAAACGGAGCTCGAATCCGCGACCCTAACCATGGCAAGGTTATGCTCTACCAACTGAGCTATTCCCGCATCGCATTAAGTGGTTGCCATTATAGTTTAAATTCTTGCAGTGTCAACGTTTATTTTGAAATTTTTTTGGACGAAAAATCCTTAATCAGGAGCAAAAGGCATATATATCGAGTTTATCATTGAACTTTGATTTAACATTTTTTTATGAGCATCAGCGCTGATAAATGTTGATCTATACTCCTTGTCAGGATATCTGTATATCTGACAGCAAAGAGTGAAGGTTTTGGCAAAACCAAAGGTGGGATCTTGTGGAACATGCACAACAGCAAGCTTTAAGCGTCAGCGCTTTTTTGAATATTACAGACAATTGCTTGAGAAATCTTGGTAATGCAGTGGTTGTCGGCGAGATCTCTTATATCAAAGCTTATACCCATCTTTATTTCACTCTCAAAGATGAATCCTCAAGTGTGGATTGCCTGATGTTTGCGTCCAGACTGTCTTCGCTTGATTTTAAGCCTGAGATCGGGATGCAGGTGGTGATCACCGGTCAAAGTTCGCTTTATAAAAAAAACGGACAGTTTAAATTAATCGCCTATTCCATGAAACCTGCAGGGCAGGGAATGATCATGGAAAAGTTGCGGCTTTTAAAAGAAAAACTGCAAAAAGAAGGTGTTTTTGATCTTATAAAACGTCCTTTGCCGCCTTTTCCCAATCGCGTCGGCGTG
>CALBLB010000350.1 GCA_937896115.1 uncultured Succinatimonas sp. | reverse complement strand
CCGGTGATGTCGTAAAAGAGACCGATGATGTCATAAAAGAAACCGGTGATGTCGTAAAAAGAAGGAACTCATATGAAAATGTTGAGTAAAGACTACAGTTCCCCTTTGGGGAAGATCAGGCTTGCAGCAGATGAGATAGGTTTATGCGGCGCTTGGTTTGAAGATCAGAAATATTTCGGATCGCTCAGTGAAGATCTGCCTTATGTTTCCCGTATTGATAATCTTCAAGATCCGCAGGAGATCCTGTCATGCAGTCGTACTTGGTTTGATGAGTATTTTTCAGGCAAGAATCCTACTTTTACTCCGCCTTTGCATCTTTGCGACAGTGTTTTCAGACAGGAAATTTGGGAACTTTTAGTAAAAATTCCGTACGGTGTTACCGTTACTTACGGAGAAATTGCCAAGCAATGGGAACAAGAGCATCCTGGCAGAAACATCTCTTTTCAGGCAGTAGGCGGAGCGGTTGGTCACAATCCTGTCAGTGTGATCGTACCTTGTCATCGGGTGGTTGGGTCTGGCGGGGCGCTTACCGGATATGCAGGCGGACTTTACCGTAAAAAGTATTTGTTAGAGCTTGAAAAAGTGAAATTTAAACAGGATAAAGTCTTGTCGGGAAGAGATCAGGCTAAAGCCTGATCAGAATTTACCAAAATTTAAAGCTTTATTCCCAGCTTGGGACGCATGATCACGAAGTTTACACAGGCTGCGATGAAGGTAAACATACCGATCATGACGAAGGCTCCGGCAATGGAAACATGCTCGGCTACAAAACCAATGGCAACGGGGCCTACCAAAAGGCCGGAATAACCAAAAGCGTTGATCACGGCTATGGTTTTATGTACCGGGTAGCCTTTGATGGTTCCTGCAAATGAAACCATTTGCGGGACAATGTTTCCGGTGCCAAGGCCGATCAGCGCAAAACCTGCGATATTAATCAATAAATTGGGAATAGTGGTGCTGATAAAACCGAGCGTTACCATGAGTCCGCCTATTACCACGGTACGGCGTCGTCCGCATAAAGTAACTATCTTATTGCCAAGCAAACGTGAAGCCGTCATGGTGATGGCAAAAGAAGAGTAAATATAGCCGGAGTACTCAAGATTTAAGTTACGCTCCTGATGAGCAAAGACTGCCGACCAACTCATTACCGCACCCTCGGCGCAATACATGATAAAGCACAAGGAGCCGATGATGATCACCGTAAGCGGTATACCCGTTTTGATTTTGGAAACAT
>CALBLB010000349.1 GCA_937896115.1 uncultured Succinatimonas sp. | reverse complement strand
CTTTGCCAAAAAGATGCTTGAGTTGCTCTTTGAAAAATTCAAGCAGACTTTTCCAGATGAACTTGATAAGCAAAAGTGTGCGGCGGCTTTGGCTTTGCAATCGGGGTTTACCGTGATCTCAGGAGGTCCCGGTACCGGCAAAACCACCACGGTTACCAATCTTTTGCTCACGATGCTTGCAGTAAAGTTGCGTCGCAATAAAACTGAGAATGTCAGGATCATGCTCTGCGCCCCCACCGGCAAAGCTTCAGGACGCGTGGGAGAATCCATCACGCAAAAGCTTGATGAAATGCTTAAAGCAGGAAAGTCCGATGCAAGGCTTGATGCTTTACTTAAAGATGCCGGAATAGAGAGTCTTAAGACTTTGCTTGAACGCATCCCGCGCAGTGCTCAGACCGTACACTCACTTATCGGGGTACATCCTCACTCTACGCTTACCAAATTTAATGAATCAAATCCTCTTCCCTGTGACATTTTGGTAGCAGATGAAGTCTCCATGATAGACATGCCGCTTTTTTACAAGCTGTGCAAAGCTCTGCCTAAAGACGCGGTTTTGATCCTGCTTGGCGATAAAGATCAGCTCTGCTCGGGGGAGGCAGGATCCGTGATGGCCGATCTTTGTCAATTGCGCATGCCCTCAAATGAGAGAGTTAAAGAAACCGCATTCTTGGCAGAATGCTTAGAAAAATCTTTAAAAGATCCCGAGCAGATGTCTGATCATGTGATGTTTTTAACCAAGAGTTTCAGATTTAAAGAAGACTCGGGCATAGGTAAACTTGCGCGGGCAGTTAATAGCGCAGTTTTAAATTACCAAGAAGACGAAGCCCTGTTGTATTTGCAAAAGACGGTTGACTCTCTGCAGAGTTTTTCTGACGTGATCTTCAGAAACTATGATGCGGCCAATGAGCGTAAAGTCATGCGCAACTTGGTTGAAGATTCGATGGGAAAAGGCTACGGCGCTTTTTTTGATTACGTGGAGCAGCACCCTTATCTTGATGAAGAAACTGCAGGTTTTGCCTTTAAATTGTTAGATAGCTATCGGCTTTTGTGTTCAAACCGCTCGGGAATTTTCGGCGTTAAGAATTTAAATCGCGAAATAGTAAAAGAGATCATAAAAAACAAGAAGATTTCTGCCAAAGACTTATGGTTTAAAGGCAGGGTGGTGATGGCCACGGTTAACAGCAATTCCATCGGCATTCATAACGGTGATGTGGGCTTTGCTGCGTCTGACAAGTCTGGTGAGCTTAAAGTATGGTTTCCAGATCCCGATGAAAAAGGCAAGGCCAGGGCTATAAATCCGGTGTATCTTGGAGATTGCGAGGATGCTTATGCCATGACCATCCACAAATCGCAGGGATCTGAATACGAAAAAGCCGTGGTGGTGCTTTCAAATCAGCAGGACAACAGGGTGTTGTGCCGCGAGCTTATCTACACGGGGATCACCCGTGCCAAAAAGACTTTGGAGATCTGTGCTGAACTGCAAATTCTTTTAAGATCCTGCCTAAAATCAGTGCAGCGTGAGAGTGCTTTGGCGTTAAGACTTTTGTCCTAAGGCACAAAAACGGCGTAAAAACGCCGCATGTATACTTGCGATGTAAAAATCCCCTGTTATACTGCACGCGTGCGCAGAGCACGCTTTTTTTTATCAGAGGTATTTATGTCCCAAGCAGTTGCCGGCGGTATCCTTGAGAAAGTATTCAAGCTTTCTGCTAAAAATACCACCGTTCGTACCGAGATCATTGCAGGCATCACCACTTTCGTGGCCATGGCCTACATTCTGTTTGTAAATCCCAGCATTCTGACCAACGCCGGTATTCCTCGCGAAGCCGCCGTGGCCGCCACCATCTGGTCTGCCGGATTGTGCTCTCTGGCCATGGGCCTGTTTGCCAATTTCCCGGTAGCTTTGGCTCCCGGTATGGGACTTAATGCTTTCTTTGCATTCTACGTCTGCGGTACCCTGGGACTGCCTTGGCAGACTGCTTTGGGTGCGGTTTTCGTATCCGGTATCGTGTTCTTTATCTTAACCGTAACCAAATTAAGACAGCTCATCATCGACTCCGTTCCCATGAGTCTTAAGGCTGCCGTGGTCGTCGGTATCGGTATGTTCATCGCTTTTGTAGGCTTGCAATCCTCAGGGATCATCGTAGCCTCCGATGCCACCAAGATCACTTTAGGCCCGGTGTCCGATCCTAAAGTTGCCCTTTCATGCCTCGGCATCGTGTTGATAGGCATATTGCTGGCCCTTAAAATAAAGGGTGCCATGCTCATAGGCATCGTGGTCGTGGGCGTTTTGGGCATGATCTTGGGTGTAGCTACTGCTCCTCAGAAGGTTACCGACGTAGTCTCATTGGACTTCCCCGGCATGGGCGAAACCTTCATGCAGATGGATCTTATAGGTGCAGTGCACTACGGCCTCATCTCCATCATCTTCACCTTCACCGTAGTTGAGCTTTTTGACAATATCGGTACTTTGATAGGTGTGACCAAGGCAGCCGGCTTAATGGATGAAAAAGGGCACATCGAAAACATCGATCGCGCTTTGGCTACCGATTCTGTAGGTACCTTGGTATCTGCCGTCATGGGTACCTGCACCGTGACTTCCTATGTTGAGTCCACCGCCGGCGTCAATGCAGGTGGCAGAACCGGTCTTACTGCCGTAACCGTAGGTATTTGTTTCCTGCTGGCTTTCGTATTTGCTCCTTTGTTCGGCCTGATCCCGGCTTTTGCTACTGCTCCTGCTTTGATCATT
>CALBLB010000348.1 GCA_937896115.1 uncultured Succinatimonas sp. | reverse complement strand
TGTGCAATGTGCCTTTGTACGCTGTATGCACTCTTTGAGAGCATGAAAAAAGATGCTTGCTTTTTTCTGTAAATGTGTACTATGCTGAATCTGTCAAAGACAGAAAGTCTTTGATAAGTTATTCAAGAAGTCAGCAAGGCTTTTATTTATATGTTTTACAGCGTTTTATCCATAAAGGATCTTTATGATCCTGCGCTTATTAAGCGGTTGTCACAAACCGTAACCGTTTCTATTCCTTCCAAATTCTCTTCCGTGTGTTGTTGTCGCTGATCAGGCGGCATCGATCTTATTTCGCTTAAATTAACGAAATTTAGCAAAGTCATCATCCAAGCCGTCTGCAGTTTCATAGCTCAGACGGTTTTTTTATTTTAAATACACGGAGTTTTTATCAATGCAATCTCATACTGCCAGCGTCACTGCCAAGATCTGTGCTTATTTGCGTGGAATTGAAGCAGGCAATTCCAAAAAGATCTTTAATGATTATTTGGCTATGGATTTGCTCTCCAAAAAAGAGCGTGCGGACATGTCAGAGCTTACGCGTGAATATCAAGACACTGCGGCTTTACAAGCTATGACCTCAGTGCCTTTGTCCCGCAGTGCCTGGGCAGAAGGGCATCTTGCTTGCTTTGCCCAAGGCAGAACGCATCTGCAATATCTGATTTTAGGGGCTGGACTCGATACTTTTGCCTGGCGCAACCGCAACAGCGGCATACGCGTGTTTGAAGTAGATCATCCCGCTACTCAAAAAGATAAAAAATCAAGAATTCAGTCCTTGCACTGGCAAAGCAAAGCCGAGACTTTTTTTACCGGAGTAAATTTCGGACGCGACGATCTGAATTCAAGACTGCTTGAAGACGGCTTTGATCCTGCTCTTCCTACGCTCATTTCCATTTTGGGAGTGAGTTATTACCTGCCGTTTGCAGCTTTTGCAGATACCCTCTCATCATTATCAAAGCTTTTGCGCGGGCCTGCCCGTGTCCTATTTGATTATCAACACAAAGATTTTGATGATTTTTCAGGATCCCGCTCTCTGTCTGCTTTTACGGCTTTATTCGGCGAGAGCATGGCAGCAGGTTATCTGCCTAATGAGATCTTTAACCTGCTTGAAAAATTAGGCTGGTACCACAGCGAGCATCTAGCGCCCAAAGACATAGAAAAACGTTATTTTGCGTCGCGACACGACGGTCTGCATGCTTTTGAAAGTGTGCACTTTTTAGCCGCAGGACGTTAAACCTTATATTTTGAATTTTAAGAGGAAAAAATTATGAATTACCGCAATATCGACACAGCATTGATCCACGGCGGCGTAAGCAGTGATCCTTTGACCAAAGCGGTCAACGTACCCGTGTATCTTACTTCAACCTTCGGTCAGAGCGGATTGCGTACTGCGCCTCAATGGGAGTATTCCCGCACCGGCAATCCTACGCGTGCTGCTTTGGAAGCGTTGCTTGCAGAGCTTGAACACGGCGATCGCGCTTTTGCTTTTGCTTCGGGCATGGCGGCCATAACTGCAGTTTTGATGTTGTTTAAATCAGGTGATCGCATTCTTATTTCCAAAAATGTGTACGGCGGGACCTTCAGGGTACTGGATAAGGTATTCAATGCCTTTAAGCTTCACTATGCGATCGTCGATACCCAGAATGAGCAGGAGCTTGACAAAGCCATAACTAAAGATGTTAAAGCCGTATTTATCGAAACCCCGGCCAATCCGCTTTTGACCGTAACCGATCTTAAGGCCACGGCAGAGCTTGCACATCGTCACGGTATTTTGGCCATAGCCGACAATACTTTTATGACTCCTTATTTGCAGCGCCCCATCGATTTTGGTTTTGATCTGGTGATCCACAGTGCTACCAAATACTTAGGAGGGCATTCCGATCTCATCGCAGGAGCCGTAATAAGTGCAAGTAAAGAGCTGTCCGAGCGTCTTGCCTTTATTCAAAATTCCACCGGAGGAGTGCTGGATCCTTTCAATTCATACCTTTTGATCCGTTCTATCAAGACCTTGGGTGTACGTATGGATCGCCATACCGACAATGCACAGGCATTGGCATCATTCTTAAGAACTGATAGGGCGGTTAAAAAGATCTACTACCCCGGGTTAGAGGATTTTCCTTTGCACGAAATACATATGCGTCAGGCCAAAAACGGCGGGGCGATGATCTCCTTTGAATTGCGCCCTGAATACGATATTGAGTCATTCTTTAAAAACTTAAAACTCATAACCTTGGCTGAATCCTTAGGGGGAGTTGAATCATTGGTGTGCCATCCTGCCTCCATGACGCATGCATCCATCCCTAAGGATTTAAGAGAACAACTGGGGATCACGGAAAATCTCGTCAGACTTTCTGTGGGAATAGAAGATCTGTCTGATTTGAAAGCTGATCTGACTCAGGCTTTGGCAAAGAGCCTTAAGGCATAGGAGGAAATATGCATTATTTTGATT
>CALBLB010000347.1 GCA_937896115.1 uncultured Succinatimonas sp. | reverse complement strand
GCTTGCAGTAGAGATGAAGAAAGTTGCAATTTGTAAGAGTGCTTCTTGTATGCATATAAGGCTTGAGATTATTACTTTGCGCAAGTAGTACTTTTCACAAAGTGTGCGAAAATATTTGCATATATGCAAATTTGATTGCCATATATGCAAAACTGACTATTTAACTGTCAGTCGGTGCAACAGTCCTGAGATCTGCATAAAAATTTTTTAAGGTACACAGCAATGCAATTGATATTCAATCAATACCTGACTGCAAGAGATCCTGCAATTGAGGACGATTTAAAAAAAGCCGCGGTTACGGGGTTTAAAGGTTGTGAACTTTTTTTTGATACTCAGGCAAAGCTTTTATCCTCAGGGGCAGGTCTTGCCTCAGAGAGCGCCATTTTAAAAGAATTGGATCTTCCTGCAGTATGTGCTGGAACCTTGCGTTGGCTTCCTGAAAATGCCGGCACTGAAGAAGAAATTTTTTGGGAAAACGACAAATTAAGTCTTCTGGGAACTTTGTTTAAAGCATTCAGAGTACCTTTGTGCGCAGTAGAGGTTTATTGTGCTCAGGATGAAAATGAGTTGGCACTTTTCCCGGTTGCGGCCATGAAAGAAAAGCTGTCCCAGGCGTTATCGTCATACACCAGGGAATTTACTTACATAGGTTTTGGATTATGCCCTGATTGCAATCCTCTGTGCCTTATAAATTCTCCCAAAACGGCTTTTGAGATCATAAAAGACTGTGCCAATGCCAAACTTTCCTTAATTTTGGATGCCGGTATGTTTACTCAGGAGCATCTTGGGGAGATCCGCTCTTTACCCAAAAGAGCCATATCTTTAGTACGTCTCGGTGCAGATCCAGATTTTAATCGGGAGTTTATGCACGAGGTGCTTAAGACAGGCTTTGACGGTAATGTTTCTTTATCCTCGACGCTTACGGGAAGCGGGGATCATGAGGAAAATCTCAGGGAAGCTTTTGCTTTGATGTCTTCGGCGCTTCGTTGAAAACCGCAGAGGACGTCAGGTATTTAAGACTTAATATCAGGATCTGGAAAGGGAGATGCAGAAAAAACATTGGTTAAGAGTGTTTGAATTCACCCTTGCAGCACTGGCGCTGTTGCTTGCAGCAGCGTTTTACATCCTGCGTCAGTATGAATTGCTCGACACCCAAAAAATAGATGCTCGTAACAAGCCTTATAAAGTAGAAACCGGCATGACCTCACGCACTGTAGGGGAAGAGCTTACGCAAAATCAGTATCCTGAATTGGTCGTAAAACTGTGGTTGCACAATCATCCGCAGTTGCAGGCCGTGCAAAAAGGACGATATCGCATCGACGGAACAAAAAACTTAGCTGAAGTTTTAAGCGATATGGTGCAGGGTAAGGTAATTGAAGATGAATATCCTCAATTAACCATTATCGAAGGTGGGAATCTGGCGTATTTGCATGCTGCGTTAAAGAAGTTGTTGCCAAAGCAATATCCCAAGTTAAAAGAACTTCTTGAACAACCTGCAGACTTTATCATCGAAAGTTTAAAAAACGATCAGGAACTTTTAAAAGCCGTAGGCGGTGCGGGAACCTCTTTGGAAGGATTGCTCATGCCCGCAACCTATCCTGTTTTTCATCAGGATAAACCTCAGGAGGCTTTGGTGGCGGCGTTGCGTGCAACCGCTCGTTTTATGGCAGCAGAATGGCCCTTAAGAGATAAGAGTATTTTTGTAAATACCCCCTATGAAGCCTTGATCGTAGCTTCAATCATCGAAAGGGAAACGTTGATAAATGATGAACGTCCTCATGTGGCTGCGGTTTTTTATAACCGTCTGCGTAAAAAAATGCGACTTCAGACCGATCCTACGGTGATGTACGGGATCTCTCCTGAATTTCAGGGAAAGCTTACCCGTGACATGCTAAAAAAAGATACTCCTTACAATACTTATACCCGTGCGGGTCTGCCTCCTACCCCTATTTCCATGCCGAGCAAATCGTCCATACTTGCAGCTTTGCACCCTGCGGATACCGATGCCTTGTATTTTGTGGCGGCGGATATAAGCCCGGCTTTAGGACATGTTTTTACCGGAACGCTTGATGATCACAATAAAGCCGTGGCTGATTATCGTCGTAAGGTATCTGAGTACAAAAAAACTCAGAGCAGCAGTAAAAACAGCGAGCCAAAAAATCCTAAAAAAGAAGATAAGAAGGCAGAAAAAAATAAGGCTCAGGTTTTATCTGCAAACGACAACAAAGTGCCTGTAAATACGGAAAAGCAGACGGTTTCAGCGCAACCAGACGACCAAAAACACGCCGGCAAACCATCTTCTGATAAACAACAAACTGCAAAGGGATCAGATGATGGCAAAGTTTTAAAGGAAAACTCAGGTGAGTTGGTGATCTCTTTGGATGCTAAAACCGAGGATCAAAACAGCGGCAAACATGCTGTTGACAAACAAGACAAGGATCTCAAGTGAAAGGTATTTTTATCACTTTAGAAGGAGGAGAAGGCGCTGGCAAGACCACGCAAATTCCTTTTATAAAAGCTTATTTTGAAAACAAAGGCTTGGAGGTACTTACCTTGCGCGAGCCGGGCGGTACACCGTGCTGTGAGCAGATCAGGGCCGTACTTAAAGAGAAACGTGATGACGATGTGCTGTGTGATGAGGCAGAGTTGCTTTTGATGTATGCAAGTCGTGCTCAGCTTACGAAAACTGTGATTAAACCTGCATTAGCCAAGGGAAAAGTCATTGTTTGCGATCGTTATGATCTGTCAACTCTTGCCTATCAGGGAGCAGGACGCGGTATCAAAGAAAGTACGATAAAAAGCGTTCGTCAGGCTGCCATAGGGGATTTTGCTCCGGATCTTACTTTGCTTTTTGACGTGGATGTAAAACTTGGGATGGCACGGGCAGGTAAACGCGGTGTTATGGATCGTATCGAAAGCTCGGGAAATGCTTTTTTTGAAAGAGTGCGCGCGGGATTTTTACGTTACGCTAAAGAAGATCCTGAGCATATCAAAGTGATCGACGCCTCCTTAAGCCCAGATGAGATCAGTGCCAAGATCAAGTGCGTTTTGGACGGAATTTATGAATGAGTTAGCCCCGTGGCTGTTAAATCCATTTCGTGAATTTGTATCGGCCTTTTCACAAAAACGTCTGCCCGGATCGTTGATATTATCCTGTGCAAACGGCTTGGGCGCTGAATTTTTGGCTGCGAGTATGGCCAAGCATTACCTTTGTCATGCCCCTGCAGAGCACGGCCCTTGCGGACATTGCCGATCCTGCATTGCGCTTGAAAACGGGGAGCATCCTGATTTCATACGAGTACCGGCAACCGAAACAGATGAAGTAAAGCAGCAAAGCGGGCTTGTACGTACGCTTTATGATGATGAGTCAAAAGAGCATGCGTCGTTACAGCGTTACGTGCGAATTGCAAGCCTCAGGGCCATGCAGGAGCGTATTGCCGAATCAGCTGCCATGGGACACGGCAAGGTGGCGATAATTTCCGATGCGCAGCTTATGCAGCCCGGGGCTGCCAATGCCGTGCTTAAGACTTTTGAAGAGCCTCCTGAGAATACGCTCATTATCATGGTGACCAACAGTCTGGACGCTTTGTT
>CALBLB010000346.1 GCA_937896115.1 uncultured Succinatimonas sp. | reverse complement strand
CTCGTGATGAGGGAACAAAAGATCAGAGCCGCCGCCGTGAATGTCAAATTCGGTACCCAGCAAACGGCTGTTCATTGCAGAGCATTCTATATGCCACCCTGGTCTTCCTTTTCCCCATGGAGAATCCCAAGCAGGTTCACCCGGTTTACTCATTTTCCACAGTACAAAATCCAAAGGATTGTGTTTACTCTGTGCTATTTCAACGCGCGCGCCGGCCTGCAATTCTTCAAGTTTTTGACCGGAAAGTCTGCCGTACTGGGGGAAAGTATCAATTTTGAAGCAAACATCTCCGTTTTCAGCCACATATGCATGACCGCCGTCTATTAGTTTTTCTACAAGAGCAATGATGGCATCTATATTTTCAGTAGCTTTGGGTTCAATATCCGGACGTTTGATGCCCAAAGCATCAAAATCCTTGTGCATTTCATCGATAAAATGATCAGTAAGTTCTTTGGTACTGATCCCTTGCTCTGCTGCACGCTTAATAATTTTGTCGTCGATATCGGTAATGTTACGCACATACTTGACATCGTATCCGCGATAACGCAAATATCTAACGATCACGTCAAAGTTCACGAAAGTACGTGCATGCCCAATATGACAAAAATCATAGACCGTCACTCCGCATACATACATGCCTATCTTACCTTCAGTGATAGGAGTGAAAGTTTCCTTGGTTTTTGTAAGTGAATTGTGGATCCTGAGCATCTTCTTGCCCTGCCTGATAAAATTCAATTGAACATCTAACTTAAATGCCAAGTTTGACATTCTCCCTTGGTTAAAGCAAGGAGATCGCAAGTGATCACCGGCTATCTTAAGGTAGGATTTCCTGT
Source organism: uncultured Succinatimonas sp. (assembly GCA_937896115.1). Lineage (GTDB taxonomy): Bacteria > Pseudomonadota > Gammaproteobacteria > Enterobacterales > Succinivibrionaceae > Succinivibrio. The sequence goes on along the minus strand of CALBLB010000346.1, from coordinate 5,667 downwards.
CGATTCATTTCAAACGAAGATAAACTCAACAAAAGCTGTCTGCAATTTCATTCATTTCTTGAAGCTTCCGCAAGATATATCTTTTTTGGGATCACACGCCATCCTTTTAAAAACACATATCTCTTATATTCTGAGGCTAACAGGGCCGATCTGCTAGAATAGACGTCACCGCATTGATGTCGAAATATACGAGGAAAAAATGATCATTTTAAAAACCACTTTGGGCGATATTACCATCGAGCTTGATCACGAACACGCTCCCACCACTGCAGCTAATTTTGAAAGATACGTAAAAGAAGGCTTTTACAACGGCACTATTTTCCATCGCGTGATCAAAGGATTCATGATCCAAGGCGGTGGTTTTACCTCAGATATGTCTCAAAAAGACACTCATGCACCTATTGCCAACGAAGCTGATAACGGTTTAAAAAACGACACCGGAACCATTGCCATGGCCCGTACTACTGATCCTCATTCGGCCACAGCTCAATTCTTTATCAATACCGTCGATAATGATTTCCTGAATTTTCGTTCAAAAGATCGTGACGGCTGGGGTTACGCCGTATTCGGCAAAGTTACCGGCGGAATGGATGTAGTACGCAAAATCGAAGCGCTGCCAACCGAAACTCGTTTCCCTCACGGAGACGTACCCCGTGAAACCGTAGAAATTACCGAGGCCGTCATTAAAGACTGATGCCAATAACCTACATTATCTCGGATCTGCATCTGAGTTCTTCCAAGCCGAAGTTAACTTCGGCTTTTGAAAATTTTTCAGCCAGTCTGCCTTACGGCTCAAAGCTCATCATCGCAGGCGATTTCTTTGATTTCTTTATCGGCATTCGCAAACACGATCCGCTGACACAACAAATAAAACGTTGTTTGCACAATCTGCACAAACGCAATGTAGAGGTGAATTTTTTGTGCGGCAATCGCGATTTTCTGGTAAACAAACGTGATGCTGCTTTTTTTGAAATGAAATTATTACCAGAATGTTATGTACTGAAAACTCCGCAGGGCAAAGCCTTACTCATTCACGGAGATCTGCTCTGCACTCATGATAAAAATTTCATGAAGTTCAGAAAAATTGCCAACAATTTATTGGCAAGACTTATCTTTAGAACTTTACCATACCGATTAAGACTGTATATAGGAAAAAAAATAAGACAAACCAGTTATGAGCAGGATGCCTCGCGGGTTTTATCTCCTTCGTATTACGGTGCTGATCTAAAAGAAGCAAAAAGATTGCTTACAACCTACGATTGCAAAATACTTATCCACGGGCACTTCCACGTTTTTGAACGAAAATACAACGAATACTTCGCAGGCTCGGTGCGCTTGGGGCTTGGAGCTTGGGGCAACTCTTTAAGTTTTGTAAAAATAGATGATAAAAACGTAGATCTTTGCGAAGAACCGCTTGTTTCCAAGCGGCAATAAATACATCAGTGTGCGTCTCCCCAGTTTTGGGCACAACCTATACCGACTTTCAACGGTACTTTCAACTTAACCACATTCTCCATCATTTCTTGAATTTTAACTTTTGCCTCATCCAAAAATTCGTTTTTCACTTCAAATAACAATTCGTCATGAACTTGCACCGTCATACGAACGGTGTCTGCCGGCAAAGAGTCTATCCAATTCTGTATTCGTATCATTGCCATCTTGATAAGATCTGCCGCACTTCCCTGCATAGGAGCATTAATTGCGGCACGCTCAGCCCCTCTTGCCGCCATCTGACTTGCCGATCCTATATTTTTAATGACTATTTCACGCCCGGTGATCGTAGTTACATAACCGTGTTTGCGTGCAAATTCCTTAGTTTTTTCCATATATTCATGCACATTTGGATAGCGTGAAAAATAAAGTTCTATATACTCTTTGGCTTCTGACATGCTCATTCCGGTTTGTTTTTTCAACCCGAACGCGCCCATGCCATACATAAGACCGAAATTCGTTGCCTTGGCTCGGGAACGCTCCTCAGGAGTCACATCCTCTACCTTTTTTCCCAATACTTCGGCTGCCGTAGCCTTATGAATGTCATATCCTGCTTTAAATGCTTTGATAAGACCTTCGTCATTAGCTATATGAGCAATCAACCTTAATTCAATCTGCGAATAATCGGCGCTGATAAGCGTATACCCGTCAGGTGCTATAAATGCTTTACGTATAAGTTTGCCTTCATGGGTACGTGCCGGTATGTTTTGCAAATTGGGATCCGATGATGACAATCTGCCTGTTACGGTTCCGGCAGGATGGAAAGACGTAAAGATACGTCCGCTTTTAGGATCAATGAGAGTAGGTAATTTTTCCGTATAAGTTGAGATTAGTTTTGATAACTCGCGATAACGCAATACCAAATTGGCAATATCAAAATCAGCGGCAATACTTTCCAGCACATCTTCAGCTGTAGAATACGACGCTCCTTCTTTTCTTTTCTTAGGATAAGGAATACCCAGTTTCTCAAACAGTACGGTACCAAGCTGTTTCGGCGAAGAAATATTGAATTGTTCTCCGGCAGAAGCATATATATCCTGCTGGATCTGCAACATTTCCGCATTCAGAACCTTATTTTGCTCAAAAAGGACATTTCTGTCGACCAAAACTCCCTGCAATTCCATTTTAAACAGCACTTTCACAAGCGGCATTTCCACATCATCAAAGGCTTTTAAAAGGACGGTTTTGGCTTTAAGCATGGGTAAAAGTCTGTCGTACAGTCTGAACGTTACCTCAGCATCCTCGCCTGCATATTTACATGCCTGATCTAACGGCACCTGCGAAAAAACCAAACGCTTCTTTCCTGTTCCGGTTACCTCGTCATAGCTTATGTCCTGATAATTCAGATATGCAAGCGCCAACTCGTCCATTGACACGCCCTGTGACGAGTCCAAAAGATGTGCCATTACCATGGTATCTGCATATACCGTTTTCAAATTCAGACCGTGACGGGCCAGCACCAACATGTCGTACTTAATGTTATGCCCGACAATCTTGACATTATTGCCGTTTAATACCGAATCAAGACGCTTTAAAACTTCTTCTTTAGGTAATTGACTTGGTACCCCTAAATAATCGTGTGATAACGGTATATAACAGGTATGACCTGACTTTGAACACAGTGAAATTCCTACAAGTGAAGCTTCCTCGGTTCTAAGCGAAGTTGTTTCCGTATCAAGAGCGACTAACCCTCTGTTTTTTGCATTCTCAAGTTCTTCATCCAAAGTTTTTAGATCAAGAACCAGTATGCTTTCTGTTTTTAAACTTTCAAAAGTATCCGGAATATCAGAAATGGTCTTTTTTTCTTCTTTTTCCTGAACTTTATTTTTCCCTACTCCCAATAGTGAAGAATTCAGCGAATTTTGCATGAGTTCATCATGCAATTTGCGAAATTCCAAAGTCTCATACAAAGACAACAAAGCTTGGGTATCTGCAACAGGCGGTTTTACTTCTTCGATTGCAAGAGGTAATTTCACGTCTCTTCTTATACGGGCCAATTCATAGGAAAGTCTGATGTTGTTTATTTCAGCTTCATATTTTTCTTTGAAGTTTTTGGCTCCGCGAAACGAAAGAGAGGAAATCTCCGCACGTCTTGAATAGATCTCTTCAATTCCCCCCAGGCCGTTAATAAGCGCACATGCAGTTTTATCACCGCATCCTGCCATTCCCGGGATGTTGTCAGAGGTATCACCTTTTAAGGCAAGCAAATCGATTATATGTTCAGGACCGACACCATATTTTTCCTTCACCGCATCAATGTCATACGATTTGTCATTCATGGTGTCAAGCAAGGTGGTTTTATCAGTAACCAACTGCGCCAAATCTTTATCACCTGTGCAGATCACCGTGCGTAAATTTTTCTCTTCAGCCTTTAAGGCATAAGTTCCCAAAACGTCATCAGCCTCGACTCCGGGCACACTCACAAAAGGAAGTCCTAAACCTTTAACCAAAGCCGTCACATATTCAAGTTGCACTTTAAGTTCGTCCGGCATGGGGGGACGATTGGCCTTATATTCTTTGTATAATTCAGCTCTGAAGCTTTTACCTTTGGCATCAAATACTGCAATGATGCGCGCACCCCCTGCCATAGAAATAATGCGCCGCAGCATGTTAGTCATCAACAGCGTTACACCGGTCGGAATACCGCTTTTAGTAGTAAAACCGCCTTTGGCTGCGTAATACGCCCGATACAAAAAAGAAGATCCGTCAATCAGGATCAGATCCGCGTTGTCTTTCATTTACAAACATGCTCGCTTTTAAAACTTAAATTCAAAGACACTAAATTTTAAGCATCTTCACCGATTGTACTTTTACTCACTGATATTGAAAAGCGTACAATGTGCGTTGCAGGTTTTTCGCCTGCAGGCTCTTTTTTTCTAATCTAAATTCACTGAAACGAAAATCATGAACGATATTTCTTTCCCTTTAAAAAAGCTTTGGTTTTTCCACATATTTGTCATAGTTCTAAGTAACTATGCCGTGCAGATCCCCTTATCTTTATTCGGGATCAACACTACAGTCGGAACCTTTACCTACCCATTCATCTTTCTGGCAACGGATCTCACTACCAGGATCTACGGTCAGCACCGTGCCCGCAGGATCGTACTTTTTGCAATGATACCTGCACTTATTTTGTCATACATAGTGGGCACCCTGTTTGAACAGGGACAATGGCAGGGAATAGCCGCACTTGGAAATTTCAGCGTATTCGTTTTCCGCATTGCGCTTGCATCTTTTTCTGCTTACGTATTAGGACAACTTGCGGATATTCTGGTGTTTCAGCGTCTGCGCCGTCTTCCCAGATGGTGGCCGGCACCGACCGCGTCAGGAATATTCGGAAATCTGCTCGATACCTATGTTTTCTTTGCCGTAGCCTTTATGGCTTGTCCGGTACCTTTCATGGCAGAGCATTGGTTTGAACTTGCAACTTTTGACTACACCGTAAAGCTTTGTGCCAATCTGTTGCTGTTTGTACCGGCATACGGCGCTGTATTAGCGTATTTAAGCAAATGCGTCTTCAAACGTCCTCTGACTGCATTACCTTAATTGACGAAAAACTCTCGCATCACAGCGTTCATTAACAACGCTGTGATAGTATCGTATCTGGAAAGTCTGGATCCGTTTTCTGCTCTGATAGTTAACTTGGCTATAATTTCCTAGGTTAAACTGTCAATAATGAAGAGACGAGTACCGCTAAAAACATTCAATTACGGAGTTTTAAATGAGTAAAGTACTGCATCTTAACGACAGCGATTTTGAAAATGAGGTTATAAATTCCGATGTTCCCGTGCTGGTGGACTTTTGGGCCACCTGGTGCGGTCCCTGCAAAATGATCGCACCGAGCCTTGACGAACTTTCAGAAGAAATGCCTAACGTTAAATTCGTCAAAATCGATATCGATAAAAACTCAGGTTATGCCGGACAATTGGGGATCATGAGCATTCCCACTTTACTCATCTACAAAAACGGTGAAGTTGTCGGAAAACAAGTAGGTGCCATGCCCAAAGATTCTATAAAAAACTTTATCGAAAGTTTTATTTAGACCTCCGGCGCCGAAATTACAAAGTATTCACTATCGAGTAGGGGGAGCTGAGAGCTCGCCCCTCTCACACCACCGTACATGCGGATCCGCATACGGCGGTTGTTAATAACTAATAGACGGCGGGGATGATCTTG
>CALBLB010000345.1 GCA_937896115.1 uncultured Succinatimonas sp. | reverse complement strand
GTTGTAGCGTCCGCCGTCGGAGAAGGAATCCGGGGTTACGTTCAGTATTCCCATGATGGCTGGTTGATTAAGTTTCAAAATTTTGCCGCGAGCATTTAGTTGCATATGATCCTCCTTGCAGATCATAATGGCATGATTGAATTTAGTTAGCAATATCTAACTTAGCTTTCCGCCTGATAAAGCGGCTTGTTGGACGTTTCTGCCAACGGGGCGGCGGTTAAGCCGCTTGCGGAAACGGCCGCTTTGGGAGGCTGCTTTACTTTAGCTTCGCGATATTTTATTAAGCGTTGAGCAAAGGCGCGTTCCCAGGCAGTTTGTACCCGGCTTTCAGGTTTTGCCATCCAGTAGCTTATAAACTCACGTAATTGGGCATCGGTGTATGTCCTATCTTCAAGTCCGCAAAAAAGGCAGGCCTGAGCAAAAGCAGGACCTGGTTTCCAATCGCGCCGCATGATAAAAGGCCGTTGCGGAAGTTCACGTATTGTGCTTGAAAAAAAAGGAAATTCAAGCGTACTGCCTTCAAAATTTTCCCCGTCTTTTCTTTTGATAAACCCCTCGTGTTCAAGCTCTGCCAAAGCCATAAGCGCAATGCGCGGATCGGATGAGGTAGGAAAAAAAGCCGAATGATTTTCCAAATAAGCGGTAACTTCTGCAAGCGTAAGTGAAAATAATCCCCGTTCAAGTCTCGGCCTTATAAAAAAAGCGTAAAGCGAGCGGGATAGATGGCTTACTCCTGATTTTTTCAAATGGCTAAGTTCGACTGCATTCACTGTTGTAAGCTCTCTTTTAATTGCGGAACCAACGTTTTGGTACGGCCGTTTTGCAAAAATTCCTTGATATTTTCAAGCACGCAGGTGGCCATGGCATCACGGGAGTAGAGCGTGGCAGATCCTACATGAGGCAACAGCAACGCCCGCTCCTGCCTTAAAAGTTCTGCAGGCATGCAGGGCTCCCGCTCAAAAACGTCAAGACCGCATCCGCCTATGGTATGTGCATCAAGCGCTTTTATCAAAGCGCGCGTGTCAACCAAAGAGCCTCGTCCTACGTTGATAAGCAGCCCCTCAGGCCCCAAGGCCTTCAACACTTCATCGTTTACGATATGAAAGGTATTTTTACCGCCTGGCAAGATAAGAACAAGCGCCTGAGCCCATGATGCGAGTTTGGTTAAATCGTTAAAAAAACAATAGGGCAGATCTTTTTGTTCATGGCGGGCAAAATAAGCTATCTCGCAGGAAAAGCCCAAAGACAGTTTGCGCGCTATTTCTTTGCCTATGGCTCCCATACCGGCAATGCCCGTACGCATGCCGTGAAGTGAGGTTGAAAGCTCAAATGACGATTTAAGCCAGGCACCGCTTTTTATATGCCGGTAGGCCTGCGGAAAACGGCGGGCGCAGTTTAACAGCAGCGCGCATGCCGTATCGGCCACGTCTTCTTTCATTACGCCCGGGGTATTGGTTACGGCTATGCCTCTTTGGCGGCATTCGTCAAGGGCGATCCCGTCGTAACCTGTGCCGTACACGGTGATGAGTTTGAGTTTCGGCATCTTTTTTAAAAGCTCGGCGTCGGCCCTGCTGCCGCCTGAACAAACCATCAGCACGGCATCTTGTAAAAATTCTGCTCTTTTGATCGCTGGCAGTTTATGTAAAAAAGCAGTTTCCCCTAAAGCTTTAAGTTCGTCTAAAAACCATTGTTGCAGCGGAGCTAAGGTATTTATGAGTATGCGCATGCGTCTTTTCCTCCAAAAGCTATCTGCATTTTAGTGTTTTTATACCTCAAAAATAATATCTTCTTTGGAACTTGGCGTTTTATCGTTTAGAATGGCCGCGCCATTTGGGGATTAATCAGCATAACGACAGCAGATCATGATCGGCAGAAAAGCAAAAGATTTATTGAGAATAGGCACGGCTGCATCAGAGTTCGGGGTAAGTACCGCCACTTTGCGCAATTGGGTTAAAGCAGGAACTTTAACAGCAGATTCGGTAGATGAACACGGCAGAAAATATTTTGTCCGCGGCAAGCTTAAAAAGCAACTTGAAGCTTTGCGTCTTGCCGGACGTTTGAGTTCAAGGCGTAATAAAAGTACTTTAAACGGCCGCGGACTTTATGAAAACTATGCAGATCAGAATTCTCCCAACGCTGCCGCCGCCTCGTTCGTGCTTGAAGATGCACGTTTTGCCGACAAGACGGCCGCCTGTGCCTGCCTTGTCGAAACGGCAATACGGTTATTGAGCGACGCCGGCAGAATAAACAAGCAGGATGTCAAAGCAAAATCATGCGTTGAGGCTTATCTAAAAGGGGAGTTTGACGCATCTCCTTTTGATTTTTTGTTAGCCGAGCTCATGGGAAAAGAAGATCGCCAAAAGCTCGCGTGTACTGATTTTAGCGGCTACCAGGTGCATTTTATCGAGTATGAGGACACGCTCGGGCTCATATATCTCACGCTTACCGACATTTCCTCACGTTTAAGCGGAGGGCGTTTTTATACTCCGCAAAAGTTAAGCGATGAGGTGGTGTCTTCGTTGGGATCTTACGATCAGATCTTTTTTGATCCTTGCTGCGGCTCGGGAAACTTCCTCTTAAGACTGTTAAAGCGCGGTGCCGACGTTAACTTGCTTTACGGTGCCGATATCGATCCCGTTTCCCTTGCTTTGGCCAAGATAGGCATGGCGGTAAATACCGGGATAAGCGATCCTGATTATTATAAAGAGCATTTTTTTTGTACGGATACTTTGATCTGTAACCGTCTGCCCAAAGCTCAGGTAATTTTAGGCAATCCCCCGTGGGGATCGTGTACCGATCATTCCAGCATCAAAAAATATGCGGCAAAATTCAGTTGCGCAGACCGACCGCGTCCTTGCCTTGCAGATCTTTTTGTCGAAAAAGCATTGGCCTTATTGCCGGAAAACGGCATTTTGCGTTTTTTGTTGCCAGAAGCCTTGTTGGGGGTGGACGCGCATCGCACGGTACGTGAGCTGATTGCCAAACAGGCCCGGGTGCTCGAGGTGGATTATCTTGGAGACGTTTTTCACGATGTCCAGTGTCCGTCGGTAGTGCTTACTTTAAAAAAAGGTAAGTCAAATGATGGCATGAACAAGGATGTGGTGGTAAAAGACGGGCAAAAGGTTCATATAGTGAAGAGTCGCAAGACTGACGATTTCTCCTTTCGTTGCGACGATGATGTGATGAAACTGTTGGACAAAATGGACGCTGTGGGGCCGAGACTTGAGCTTTCGTCATGTGTACAGTTCGGGATGGGAATTGTTACCGGAGACAATGCCCGTTTTATCAAACATGAAGCGGGAGCAGAATTGGAGCAGGTATTGCGGGGCAGCAATATCGAGCCTTTTTGCATCAAAGACAGCCATGAGTATTTAGCTTTTACTCCCAAGCTGTTTCAGCAATGCGCCAAAAGCGATCTGGTACGGGCTCCGCGTCGTATACTTTATCGCTTTATCTCAAGATATCCGGTGGCATCTTTGGATCTAAAAGGGCGTCTTACGCTTAACAGCTGTAATTTCATGGCTTTAGATTTGAGCTTGGCAAGGTGTCGCTATCTTACGGCGTTGCTTAATTCTCAAGCAGTACGTTTTTATTTTATCAAGCGTTTTAATACCGTTAAGATCCTGCGTTCGCAACTTGAAGCTCTGCCTTTGCCGCTTCCTGACGAGGAGTGTCTGCAAGAATTCGCGCCTTTATGTGCAGATCTTGAACAAAGAGGGATAAACGAGGCATCTGCATCATTTGACAAACTTCAGGGAAAGATTTTTGATCTTTACGGATTTAACGATGAGGAGCGCTTGCTGGTACTTGATTGTGTCAAGTAAACGCATCTTAAGCTAAATCGTGAGGATTTTTTATGAACCTGCATGCAGATCCTGCCTGCTTTAGTTTGTGATCGGGATCATCTGATGTTGAACTCATCGCAGTTTGTTCAAGCGTTTGCATAGAAAAAATCTGTTATTCGTGGCACAATCGCATGCAGATAAGAAAAAGACCAAACAGCGTACTTTTGTGCCTTAAAAGAGCCGTTGTTTCTTTGTTTTAAAACATTTTTCCTTAAAAGATAAATGATAATTTCGGAATTCTAGGAAGAATGTCCATAAAAAGGTGACAGCATGATAAAGTGCAGGATCCTACACATCGCATTGGCTTTACCGCTTTTAATTTCCGCATGCATTTTTTTATATCTTATGCAACAAGAAGACGGGGGCAAAGCAATAAGCAATGAGAAAGTAGCGCTGGTTTTACCGGGAAAAACCAGCGATCAGGGATGGAATCGTGCTCTGTTTGCGGCATCTGCAAAAGTAGAGCAGGATCTTGGGGTAAAGTTCGTGTATTTGCAGGATGTCTCTGCAGATGATCTGCAAAACGCCGTATCTGCGATGCGCAATCAGCGCATCACCAAGATCATCATGGGAAGCTTTAAAGATCTTTCTTTATTATTGTCTCAAAAACAAAGCGCGAAAGAGGGCGTGCGTTATGCCGGATTTTATACTCCCAAAGATTATGTTTACGGTTATACGGAATTGAGACTTGATCTTGAATATGCTTACTATTTGGCAGGATTTGCCGCAGCCAGAGCTTCAAAAAACGGACGCATAGGTTTTGTAATTGAAAATTTCGAACCGCTTTCCAAAGCCGTAGTCAATGCCTTCGTCATGGGAGCCCGCCGGGCAGTATCTGGGATCATGGTATTCGTCACGCGATCTGATGAGCTCGGGCATAAGGGAACGGCAGAAGCCGCCTGTGATCGCCTGCTGGATATATGGACAGTGGATAGCTTGGCTTATTTTGCTTCCAATAATGCAATTTCCAGGCGGGCCCGGATGCGCGGAGTGCACTATGTAGGCTTTCTTGACGGACCTAATACTGCCTCAAACCTTATGATCACCCAGATCAAGATCTCTTTTGAAAACGTACTGCGTCAGGCCTTAAAAGCTTTAAACGACGATGAAAACTCTGCAAAAATACTGGATTTTCCTTTTGGAGATCAAAGCATAAGCATGGGGGCATACGGAGGAGATCTTGATGATGAGGACATCAAGCAATTGCGTGTTTTGGACAGGCAGATGCGCGAAGGTTATGCCGTTTTTCAAGGAAATATTTATGACAACGACGGCAACGAGCGTTGCCATAGAGGACAGACTTTGGATAGAAATGCATTTTTGGGAAAATCATGGTTCGTTGAAGGAACGTATTTGGTTCCGTAATTGTATAAAAAGCTCAGAACCTGATTTAAAAAAATGCTTCTGATGCGTGAAACAGGCCCGGTATTTAGATGAAAGAGAGTTTGCAAAAGTACTGGAATCTTTTAAGAAAGTTGCCTTATACCTTGCGG
>CALBLB010000344.1 GCA_937896115.1 uncultured Succinatimonas sp. | reverse complement strand
GCACCAAATATTAGCGATTTCTTGGCACATTTTGGGGCAAAAAAAGTAAAAATTATTGAAAAGTCAGGAAACAGAGGAGAAATTTTCCTGACTTAAAAAAGTGCATCAGTTTTTTTGTTGTTGATCTTTTAACAGATCACGGATCTCTTTTAGCAGTTCTTCTTTAGGATCGGGAGCCGGAGGAACAGCTGCTTTTTCTGCAATTAAGGTATTTTTAACCTTGGTAAGAACTTTTACGGTTGCAAAAATGGCAAAAGCGATAATGATAAAATCGAATACTGTTTGAATAAAGGCTCCGTAGCTTAAGATCACTGCGTCATGATCTGCTGTTTTTTCCTGCAAGGTAATGGATAAAGCTTTAAAATCGGTATTACCTACAAGCATTCCGATGACAGGCATGATCACATCTGATACCAACGAGGAAACGATCTTTCCAAAAGCAGTACCTATAACCACACCTACGGCCATATCGACCACGTTGCCTTTCATGGCAAAATCGCGAAACTCTTTCAAAAAAGAAGTTCCTTTGCCGGCTGCATTTTTTAAGACTTGTTCAGATATTTTCATCTTCAAAATTTCCCTTTAAACCGAGTTCTTGCTGTCTGTACGTCTATACGGGCACAAGAAGCGTCGTAGAGACCTTGTAAAAAAGAGATCTGTTTTTGAGCTTCCTGGTCTGTACCAACATTTACATACCAATTTTTTTCGTTGCTGTCGAAACGATAGCCGTGTTCTTTTAAACGATCTTTAACATCGAACGGACTGCCTACTGCAGTTACTCTGTAGTTCTTTTTGAGTGCGTTTTCTATAAGCATGGAAAAAGCCTGCGGCTCTATATGCATGAGCCATACAGTAGCCAGACAATCCACATAAGCTCGATGTGCGTCATAAAACCATCCCCTGCTCATATTGAGGTATTCAAGTTTAGTTCCTGAACTTCCCAATACATCCCAGTTGATGCCTTTATAAGAGCATGCCCAGGAAAGCTTGCTTAACGACGGAAAACGTTTATCAAAAAAAGGTCTGTCAAAAGCAGCATTGTGAGCAATGATTATGGGACGGCCTGACAGCATGGATGCAACTTTTGATTCGTCCAAATGATGCCCTGCTACCATTTCATCGGTGATATGCGTGAGTTCCTGAATTTCAAGCGGTATCTTGCGTTCCGGGTCTTCGAATTCATCATAATAGTCATCTATTGATAATAGGATCTTTCGATCAAACGAATAAGTGGTGCGTACCATCCCCAATTCGATAATACGATCGTATCCTGCTTTTATACCTGTAGTTTCCGTATCCAGAAAGATTGCATGGTGGATTTTTTCACCCTCTATAGGAGCATTTAACTGAATGG
>CALBLB010000343.1 GCA_937896115.1 uncultured Succinatimonas sp. | reverse complement strand
CTTGGCAAGTCTGGTGTTTCCCAAACGTTAACACTATCTTTTAGGCGGCGACAGTCGCCTTTTCTCTTTTTTAAAACCTGATGCAACTCCCGTCACTTAAACTTTTTCATGTCGATAAAACAGTTTCTGCCTGAAAAGACTATGCCGTAACCGTATACCGAAGTTATCGTTTCATCCTTAAGATAAGGCTGTGCATAGTTTTTCTTTTCAATCTGGATCAATGCCGTTTTTAAGATCCTGAGTTTATCCTCGCCTGCTTTGCAGGCTTTGATCTCAATGATCACTGCCAAAGTTTCTCTTTTGTTTTTAAAGCTCAGATCAAGATAGCCGTCACCTGATCCCTGATTTGATTTTAACTCTTTGATTTCTTGAGCATTTAAAAGGATCCCGTTCAAAAGTCCGTGATAGTAATTCTCTTTTGGGGCTTTGGTTGCAAGATCTCTTAAAGAAACGTAGCTTTGCAGGATCTCAAAGAGCAGATCAGAGGCTTTTTGGGGATCTGCCTCCAAAAGATATGCGGCAAATTTGTCCGCCCGGCCCCCTTTCCCTGATAAAGAGTCGTTAAATCTTTTTTGGATATTATCCAAAAAACACTTGCTTACTTCATGATTGGGGATCTTGACTAAAAACTCATCGTCAGCTGACAACTTGCCGTCTTTTACCGCGGTCAGATAACCTGTATGCAACAACAACGACCAAAAATCGTCGGGATCATGTTTTGACAGACAGTCATAATTTACCGAATCGTTGATCCTCACTCTCACGGCCTTCCCGTCCACGAGATCCTGCAGTCTTTCATTATCCCGCTCTGACAAATAGCCTAAGTACTCATAAACGGCCGTGCTCGAGGTAGATCCGTTCCAGTAGTTAGCAGCTTTGATGAACTCTTCTTGGTTTTGCTGCTTAAATTTATAATTATCTTTTATAAAGTTCATCACATCCCAAGGACAGAATATTTCCTTGTCAAAAAAACAGTAACCGTCATAGTTTTCCTTAACTAGCTCTGCACAGGAAGACAGGCGGTAATCTTGAAGGATCTGCCTTACCTCTTCTTTGGTAAAGCCGATCAACCCTGACAAATCGGGATCTGTGCTTAAAACCGTATTAGCTACAAAGTTGTTCACTCCCGTGAAGATGTCATTTTTAGCTACTTTAAGGCACCCTGTAAGTACCACTTTTTTTAAAACGGAAGAGCCGTATTCATCTTCAGGGGGTGTCTTCAAGATCCCGAGAAATAAAGACATCAGCGTTACCATTTTTTGGTGGTAGCCGTAGTACTGAGCCTTGGCCAAGGGTACGTCGTATTCGTCGATCAAAAGACAGATCTGCCTTTTAAAATGCTTTTGCAAAAGCCGCGACAAGCTGGATAAAAAAGTCTTGATTTTTTGGGAATTGTTGGCATCGCAGAGATATTCCTCATCAAGAAATTTCTCAAACGATTTTTGGCTCTTCAGGCATAAAAGTGGGTAAAAGACCATGATTTGATGCCATAAAGCGCA
>CALBLB010000342.1 GCA_937896115.1 uncultured Succinatimonas sp. | reverse complement strand
CCAATCTGCCCTCGGTTGCAACTCCTAACGGTCAGTCGGCTTTTCTCTTTCTTTTGACCTCAAGCATAGCACCGTTAATTAAATTACCCTATTGCAAAATGATGTGGATGGCGGTTCCCTACACTATCGTTCTGACCTTGGTCGGGTTATTTTGTGTATGGGTTTTGGTTCCAGACGTTTCCGCTTTTTTCATCGAAAAAGGCTGGGTAGCATTGATTTGCAAAACAGTTTGAAAACATAAAATCTTAGATAAGAACGGAGTTTGAAAAGAGCTCCGTTTTTTTGTAAATAAATTGCACTTTTAGACAAAATACGGCTTTTTTTGAAAAAATATCGCAAAAACAGCTAATAACTTTCTTAAATAATTTATTGTTAGCTGTAATTTGCAACATTCAGCACAGTTTTTAATGCCGCTAGCAATGCTATAATTTCACTGAATTATTAAATAAGTCAAAAAATCTTTAAAAATCAAATAAATATTATTTAAATAAGAGTTAATAAATTCTTATTTATTGCATTTATTTGATTTAAAAAGATTTTTAACTGCTAAACATAAAGACCAACGTTATAGAAGGACAATTCGTATATATGACTTTGCCGGGTTCAATCACGGTGGGCAAGGCACTGGGGCTAAATTTCATGGGCTCCGCCTCCACCTGGTATAAGCTGCTTATCTTGGCTTTTCTGATCATCAATCCCATCCTTTTTTACATCAATCCTTTCGTAGCAGGATGGACCTTGGTGGCCGAATTTATCTTTACGCTGGCCATGGCCCTTGAATGCTACCCCCTGCAACCAGGCGGGCTTTTGGCTTTTGAAGCCTGCGTCATCGGCATGTGCACCATGGACGGAGTTAAACACGAACTCATCGCCAATATAGATGTGATCTTGTTGCTTATGTTCATGTTGGGCGGTATCCATTTTGTAAGAGATTTCCTGCTTTTTATCTTTACCAAGATCTTGGTAAAAGTGCGCAACGGTATCTTGATAGCTTTCCTTTTCTGCTTTGTCTCGGGTACTTTGGCAGCTTTCGTCGATGCTCTTACGGTACTTGCGGTTATTATTTCAATTTGCATGGGGCTGTATTCCGTATATCACTCTCACCTTTGCGGAGATGCGGCTACTTCAAGACTGTCTGATGACAGTTTTATTCCTGAAGATAAAAAAGCTGATTTGGAACAGTTCAGAGCCTTCTTACGCGCATTGCTTATGAATGCGGCAGTCGGAACCACCATAGGCGGTATGGCTACCTTGGTCGGACAGCCTCAGAATCTGGTTGTAGGTCAAGTATGCGGCTGGAACTTCATGGAATTTTTAATCCGCATGGCTCCGGTTTCCTTGCCGGTCATGCTTTTTGGCTACAGCACCTGTCTTTTACTTGAAAAGTTCAAACTCTTTGGTTTCGGTGCTGAAATGCCTCAATCGGTTTATGAAGTATTAGCAGAACGTGATCGCATCTCCACTCAAAGTCTCAGTTCTCGCGACAAACTGCGTTTGGTCATCCAAGCTTGTTGCTGCGTATGGTTGGTCGTAGCTTTAGCCTTCCACTTTGCTGCAGTCGGTCTTATCGGTTTGTCGATTATCGTGCTGGCTACTACCTTCTGCGGTGTTACCACTGAAGAGGAAGTGGGCAAAGCCTTTACCGAATCCATGCCGTTTTGTGCTCTGCTGTGCGTTTTCTTCTGCATCGTTACCATCATCGCACAACAGGATCTGTTCCGTCCTTTTATAGAATGGGTTTTCTCTATCCCTAAAGATACGCAGATCCCGGTGTTCTATCTGGCAAACGGCATAATTTCAGCAGTATCAGACAACGTGTTTGTCGCAACCATTTACATCGAACAGGTACATGATGCACTGCTTGATAAGATCATAACCCCTGATCATTACAACGATTTGGCCATTGCCATCAATGCAGGCACCAATCTGCCTTCAGTGGCAACTCCCAACGGTCAGTCAGCATTCTTGTTCCTGCTTACTTCGGCTATTGCTCCCTTGGTAAGATTGCCTTATGTACGTATGATGTGGATGGCTTTGCCGTATACTATTGTTCTGACCATCGTAGGGCTTGTTGCCACCATGTTCCTCATTCCGGAGTTCACTCCTTATTTTGAGTCCATGGGCTGGATCCCTTCATCGGTTGCAGAACATGCCGCTGAGATTTCCGCATGATTGAGCCTCTTCCCGCAAGAGGAAGAGGCTTTTGGAGTTACGCGTGCTTCGTTTTATCCAGAAATTTACTTCCGGCAGGACCTGTTGGTTCCTGCTTTTCTTATTCTCTGCAACCATAGAAAGTTGTGCGCTGTATTTCCAATACGGACTCAATCTTCGTCCTTGTGTTGAATGTGTTTACGAGCGTGCTGCCATTGCTCTTTTCGGAGTATGCGGCTTAGCAGGTATGCTGATGCCTGCTGTTAAAGTTATGCGTTTTTTGGCTTCGTCAGGCTTTCTGGCAAGTTCGATATTCGGACTTGTCGTCAGTGTTGAACATTATCTTGAAACCGTTAAAACAGGTTTTGGCGCTACTTGCAGATTGAAGGCTGATTTTCCGTCTTTCCTGCCTTTGGATGAGTGGATGCCCTTTATGTTCCGCCCTTTAGACACCTGCGGACCGTTAGATTGGTCTTTTTTGAGTCTGAGCATGCCTGAATGGATAGTGATCATTTTTAGTTGCGGAATTATCGTATCTGCATTCTTTATATTAAGTCAGCTGGTACGCACTACCCCACGTTATGATCGCTACTATCGTTAAAATCTAAAATCAAGCAAGGATAAAGGGGGAGATAACTACTCCCCTTTTTTTATTCTGCCAAGTCGGCGGCAATCTTTTCAATTTTCGTAAGATCAGGCCGAACATCTATTGCCTGAGGATCCTGCAGTTTTACTTGATAGAGATCTTCAAAATTTTGAGTAGTAATGCTTGCAAGTTGTGACTGAGTTACTCCCATAAAGTCGCTGATAAAATTGAGAGTATAGCGAACAAATGCCGGTTCATTCTCTCGGCCTCTAACTGGTACCGGCGCAAGATATGGACAGTCGGTTTCAACCATCATGCGATCAAGCGGAACATATTTAAGAACTTCTCGTACATTATCCGATGCTTTGAAGGTTGCGATCCCGGTAAAAGAAATATAAAACCCCAAATCAAGGCATTCACGAGCCATTTCTACCGAATCAGTAAAGCAGTGGATCACTCCTCCGGCATCACGGGCATTTAACGAACGCATAAGTTGCAAAGTATCGGCATGCGCTTCTCTTGCATGTATTACCAAAGGTTTTTTTAAAGCTACCGCGAGCTCGATTTGACGTGCGAATGACTCTTTTTGCAACTTTGCCGTTTCCGGCATATAGTGATAGTCAAGTCCGGTTTCCCCAAGAGCCAACACTTTGTTGTGATTTAAAATTTTTGCCAAATCATCTTCTTTCCAATCAGGATCGTCTTCAAGATTTAAAGGATGTACCCCGCATGCCAGATAGATATTTGAATATTTGTCTGCAAGAGCGAAATTTTTTTGAGCATCCTTTAAAGTACAGGCAATTGACATAAAATGCGTAACTTTGCAGCTGTATGCTCTTGCAAGAACCTGTTCCACGCTTCTTTCTGCATAGTTAAGATCTGCAAGATGACAGTGAGAATCCACCAAATACGTCATGTTCTGTCTCCTTTCAAAACAGCTTTAAACCTTTAATGAATGGCTTTTTTAAAGTCTTAAGTACAAAAATTATTTATTTGTTGAAATATCGACGCCAAGTCTTAGTCGGTCTATTTAGGTGAGACGGTTCGAGTAACACGCTGTCTCCGAAGATAAAGGCTCCTTCACTGCGTTTTAAATCCTGAAGATCTTTGTACTCGTTTAAAGCGGAACGACCGATGAGCCGGTACGCATCAAGACAATTTTTTTTCTGCATCATGTCATGGTTTACCGGAGTTATTTCCAAATTGCCCGCCATCAACTGCAAAGTCCAGGGTTTGGGGATCCCGATCACACATAATCTTTTAACATTGCTTGCCTCTGCCAAAGCTCTTGCTTTATAAACTGCAGATAACGGTGAAATATATGGATTTAAATGGGGAACGGCAAATCCCAATGTCAGGATCATAACCAGCACTCCGCCG
>CALBLB010000341.1 GCA_937896115.1 uncultured Succinatimonas sp. | reverse complement strand
GGCGGACGATATCTTGCTACCGGAAATACCTATGGGAAATTGTAATTCGGCAGTTCCGGTAGCAAGATATCGTCCGCCTCTTAAAAATCCGTCTTGTTTCGGAGACTGGCTCATATAACTAAAACCGCGTACCGAGCGATCACCGCCTGCAAAAAAACGCAGAGAAGGAGGAACTTTGTACGCATCGCTGCCTACTATCGCACCGCCTGTCAGCCTTAAAAGCAAACGCGTATCCTCGCTCGGGCTTACTATCCCGCGAAAACTCAACACCGCTCGGAAAAAATTATAATCAGACCAAAGCGAACTGCCTCCGGTAAAGTCGCCTGAAAGATCATATCCGTACTCAGGATCTGCCCCTCCTGAGGTTTCGCGTCTTGAGAGCAACAGCCCCGGCATTACATCGTACGCAACTCCTTTTTCACGTCCTTGAGTATAATCCTCATACTCACCGCGTAACGAGTAATCGCGACGCCATTTCCCGGTAATGTCGGCAACATAGTGCATACTAACATGCGAGAGATCCGACTTGGTATCGTTAAAATCCGTGTGGATCTGCGCAGCCCTTAAGTAGTAATAATCCAAATTCGGATCTTTTCGCGGGATCTTATACACAATTTCGGCATTCTGTCTTACCTTGGAGAGGCGCGCATATGAAGAAAACGAATGCCCCTGTTCATTAAGCAATGGTTTGTCCCAGGCAAGCATGATGCGCAGATCTTCATCGCTTGAAAAACCTATGCCGGTACGCATCTGATTACTCTTTTTCCTTTCAAGATGCAGTTCCAGCGGGATCTTATGCTGAGCTCGGTCTTCAACGACGGCTCGCACGTCCACCGAGCTGTAAAATCCGGTACGCGACATGTCAGTCTGAAATTTTTTCAAAGCATCGCCTGAATACGGTACTCCTTCTTTGAGTTTAAAGAGTTTGCTTGCAGGTTTTAACAGTTCCAAAGTTCCGGGATCGGCTTTCAAAGCACCGAAAGCATAACGTTTACCGGTATCGGCGATCAGAGCAATATCTGCCTTATCCTCTTCACTGAACACCGCAATTTGAGAGACTATTAGCTTGTAATCGAAAAATCCCAACTCCAAAGCGGTATTTTTAAGATCATTTTTTAATTTTTCATAAGATCCGTGATCCAGTCTCTTATAAGACTCTATACCGCTTTTTTCAACCAAAGTCCGAAAGATCTCATATTTGGCACCTTCACCTAAAATTTCCACCTCGCAATTACGTATGAACATGCCTTTACCTGGATCTATCTTTACCTCGACTGCAGAAGACTCTCCTTTGGGATCTGGGGGAACGATGTCTATTTTGGGGTGGTAATACCCCAAAGCACGCAAAGCTCTCTTCGTTTTATCGCGCATTTCTCTTAAAAAAATAAATGAATTCTTTTTAGACACGGCCGGGAGCGAAGATAAGGCTTTATCAACATTTTCCAGTAATTCACCGTCAATTCCGCTTACTTCGTAACTTACTTCATCGGTTACCGAATTAGCCTTACCTTTAACCGCTTCCTGCTCCGATGCACACCCGCCTATCAAAAAAGCCAGTGTCAAAGCAACGGATACGTGCAAAATCATCTGAGAAAACACTGATATCTTAAGCATGTTTTGCTAACCAAAGCTTTGCCTTAATGAGGAGAACCGTCACTTCCTATGGACATAGGCGCACCGTTATTTGCAGGTATCAGTCCTTCATCCTGATCGCTGGGATTTTGTGAGTCCTTTGTAACCGGCATACCGTCTTTATCTATGCTGGCAGTCCCGCCACCAGGTTCAAAATAATGAACCTCAGGCTCCTGCTCTTCCTGCTTATTTGCCTGTTCTTCCTGCGCCGAGATGGAGTTTTGATCAGCAGGAGTCAAACCGTCATTAGGCTTTTTCTTTTTGACAGAATAGCCTTTTTTTACATACCCGGAAGGCTCCGAAGTCAGATAATCGGGAACATAAGCATTACGTTTTCCCGTAGCCGCATTTAATCTTACGCAATCTGAAGATACTTCCCCTGCCATGGCGGCAAAACCTGCAAGCTGTACTGAATAAACCCTAGGATCGGCATTTTCTCCCTGCAACAGAGCCATACGCAGATTTCCGCCTTCGTTTAGCTGAATGAAAAGATCACTGATCTTTTTTTCCTGACTTTTGCTCAAAGGAGCAAAGATCAAACGTGCCGGAGGCAAATACTCGCCGCGTAACGAATACTCCTGTCCGTCATCGACTGCAAAACGCGCAAAGGCATAGCCGTTGAACTGATCGCTTATACGTATGTCAAGGGGCTCTACGTCCAGCTCAAAAGCCGGGATCTTGGATTGAAAAACACAGGAAACGCGGAAGGTAAAAGAATTTACCAAACCGCTGCGCAATTTAAAACGCGCCTGACGGTTCAAAACCGCCCGATCAGCTCTAATAAGCTTGGAAGGTGAACCTGATTCAAAATGATAGTCAGGAGCGTCGGCAAGTCTCCACATGCCCGACTCTCCCATACTCCATCCGGAGATTTCTGCTGCAAAACTGCAACTGGTGCTCAAAAGAACACCGGTTGCACTCAACAGACTCTTAGTAAAATTTTTTAAAGCGCCCATGCTCCTATTTTAATAGAGAACACGGCATTTTACCGTTCCGTCTATCTGTTTTAAAAGCGGCATCACTTCATGAAGATCTTTTGTATGCACGTCCATAACCACGTAACCTATCTCAGGATTGGTTTCCAAATACTGAGAAGCTACGTTGATGTCAAATTTTGCATAGATCTCATTGATGGCTCGCATGATGCCGGGTACGTTGTGATGAATGTGCAGAATACGGCTTACATCCTCGCGCAATGCAGGTAATGAAACTTCAGGGAAGTTGACTGCAGTAAGCGTAGTACCGTTGTCAGAGTAGAGAGAAAGTTTCTCTGCAACTTCGGTACCGATATTACGCTGAGCCTCTTCGGTTCCTGCACCTATATGCGGAGTCAGAATGACATTGTCGAATTTACGCAAAGGGCTTTGGAACTCGTCGCCCTTGGCTTTAGGTTCAATCGGGAACACGTCACAGGCAGCCCCAGCAACCTTACCTGATGATAAAGCTTCGCATAAAGCATCGACGTCAACTACGCTACCGCGAGATGCGTTGATGAAACGTACTCCGTCTTTCATCTTGGCAAAAGCCTCCGCATCGATCATATTCTTGGTAAGTGCAGTCTCAGGCACGTGCATGGTGACGATGTCGGCTTTGGCAAAAAGCTCGTCAAGGCTGTCAAGTTGCACGGCGTTACCCAATGAAAGCTTGCGCTCGATGTCGAAATACACCACTTTAAGTCCCAAAGCTTCGGCAATGATGCCTACTTGGGTACCGATATGACCGTAACCTATGATCCCCAAAGTACGTCCGCGGGCTTCATGGTTGCCGCCTGCAGTTTTATCCCAACCGCCGCGATGCAAAAGAGCGTTACGGCGCGGAACATCACGCAAGAGTTGCAGATATTCACCGGTTACCAGCTCTGCTACGGAGCGGGTATTTGAATAAGGAGCGTTGAATACGGGTATACCAAGCGACGCTGCCGCCTTCAAATCCACCTGATTGGTACCGATGCAGAAACAACCTACGGCTATAAGTTTTTTGGCATGAGACAAAACCTCTGCCGTAAGTTGGGTTCTCGATCTGATCCCGATAAAATGCACGTCTGCAATCGCATCCAAAAGCTCCTGCCCTTCAAAAGCTTTCTTCTCATATTGCACATTGGTATATCCGGCACGCTTTAAAGCCTCGACGGCGCTCTTGTCCACGCCCTCTAAAAGAAGGATCTTTATCTTGTTCTTTTCAAGTGATAATGAAGGTTGCATGATCACCTCTGACCAAATGGGGTTTTTCAAAATCAAAAAAACAAAACCCGGCACCAAGCCGGGTCCTTATCAGGCATTTTTCTTGCGACGTTCGATCACGGCTTCGCTCAAACGCTCAAGCAACATTTCGGTATCTTCAAAATTGATACAGGCATCGGTAATGGATTGTCCGTAAACCAATTTGGAAAGATCCGCGCACAGATCCTGACGACCTTCGACTATGTTGCTTTCAAGCATGATCCCGAAGATACGCTTATCACCTGCGGCAATCTGGCAGGCTACGTCGTTGGTCACCTCGATCTGACGCTTAAACTGCTTGTGAGAATTGGAATGAGAGGCATCGATCATCACCATTTCCTTGATCCCGCCTTTCTTAAGCTCTGCACATGCCGCTTCAACGTCGTCGTGGCTGTAATTAGGCTCTTTGCCGCCGCGTAAAATTACGTGACAGTCATCATTACCCTTAGTATGAACGATGGCCACATGTCCCATCTTGGTAACCGACATGAAGGTATGTTCATGCTCGGCGGCAATGGTTGCGTCCACAGCTATCTTCACACTGCCGTCGGTAGCATTCTTAAAGCCTACGGGGCAGGAAAGACCTGAAGCCAACTGACGGTGTAATTGTGACTCGGTGGTACGGGCACCGATGGCTCCCCATGAGATAAAGTCATCGATATACTGCACGGTAATGGGATCCAAAAATTCCGTTGCCGCCGGCATTCCCATACTGTTGATATCACGCAACAGTTTTCTACCTATGCGCAGACCGCGATTGATATCATGAGAATCGTCAAGGCCAGGATCGTTGATAAGCCCTTTCCAGCCTACGGTAGTACGCGGTTTTTCAAAATACACGCGCATGATCACTACCAACTCTTTCTCAAACTTACGACGTAACGCCAGCAAACGGGTGGCGTAATCCATGGCCGCTGCCGGATCATGAATAGAACAAGGACCGGTGATCACGATCAGGCGATCGTCATCGCCGTTTAAAATATTGTGGATCTCTCCACGGGTCTTGGCTACGAGTTCTTCAGTGAACTCAGTAGCCGGATATTTTTCGGTAACTGCTACCGGAGGAAGTACCTGATACATTGCGCTGATCCTGGTATCTACGATCCCCGCGCAAGCCTCATTGGGCGGCGGAAGGATCTCTAATGAATTCTTGGTCATACAAACCGCCTTTTATCAATAGTTAAAGTTAAATCGCCAATAATAATAGGAAGAAAAAGCGCCGCGTTGCGCCCCGTGCAAGTCCAGTTTCACTAACCTCTCTTGTTTTTTCCTCAATAGAATATTCACGATGTTCACCTTTAACAAAATAAAAAAAGTGTCCGTTCTTGGGAACACTTTGCCCGACGATGCGGTACAAAGCACCGTCATGTTTTGCATTATGTAGGTATTTACACTAAGTTACAAGTGGCTTTAACGATTTAAAAATTTACGCTCTAAAAAATATCAAGCTGTATCTGACCACCTAAAGCAGACGAGTTAACGGATTTTGTGGTAAAGCAATTTAAAATTATCCCCTTTTCTGTTATTGTTGAAACGGGGGAAAGCATCATTTCATATTCTAAAATTTTGATTTTATTTCAAGTAATTCTTCTTAAACACTCGGTTTAGGCATGGAATTTTTCCGGTGCTTACACTCACTCATTTTTGGAGGCCTTCCATGCTGCACTTATCTGAGGATCAGCAAAAAATTCAACTTAAAGCAAATGAATTGTCCAAGGAGAAGCTAAATCCTACCAACGATGTATTGTTTAAATTCATTTTCGGACGTCCCGAACGTAAACAAATTACCATTGCTTTTTTAAATGATCTTCTTTCCGAAGAACTTGGTCATAAAATCAAAGATTTGATTTTTGAAAATACTGAACAGACTCCAAACAGTTATAACGGAAAACTGACCCGTCTTGATATAGCCTGCGTACTGGACAGCGGAGAAAAAGTTGATATTGAAATGCAGGTGGCATATGAAAAAAGCTTTACTAACCGTACTTTGTACTACTGGTCACAAATGTATCTTGGTTCAATATTAAACAGCGAAGACTACGGTAAACTTACTCCCTGCATTTGCATCAACATTCTTGATTTCGTTTTGTTTAAGGATGAACCCAGTGCTTTGACCTCATACGCCATATTCGAAAGGAAAAGCCACGCTTTGCTAAACGGAGATTTGAATCTGCATTTTCTTGAGATCCCGAAATTTCAGAAAAAAGAGCATATGAGCAAAATGGAGCGCTGGCTGGCAATGTTCTCAAAGAAGCTTAGCTATCAGGAGAAAATGCAAATTGCAAAGGAAGATCCTATGATGCATAACATGCTGAAATCATACGACGCGTTCTTTTTGAACAATGAGGAGCGCCTTAAATACATAAATCGTCAGATGGCAATATACGATTACAAAACTGCCATGAGAAGTTCAAGAGAAACGGGATTGGCTGAAGGAGAAGCAATAGGAATAGAAAAAGGTGAAGCTATAGGGCTTGAAAAAGGAAGAAAAGAAGGAATTGCTCAAGCAAAAGAACAAACAGTGCTGACGCTTGTCAAGAAAGGTATGACTTTAAAAAATGCCATGGAGATCTTGGATATGTCAGAACAAGAGCAGTCAGAAATTATTAAAAAGCATCCTGAATTAAACGAAGCATCAAAATAATAAACATACTTAAAGCTGACCTTTTCAGGCTATTGACATAAGCTAAGGAATTGTTAATAATTAAACTTTACAATTAGTTTCTTGTTGGCTAGGTGATA